>DATGOF010000151.1:0-2814 GCA_035306285.1 Acidobacteriota bacterium
GAAACCATCCAGGTGGTGTTACCGCATCGCGCTCTCCATATTCCACACAAACCGCCGTGGGCCACATGGCGGCGATCAGTTCCAGGTGGGAAAAGCGATTGAGAACGTTCCAGTTAGTGAAGTCTTCGTCGGGATGACGGAGATAGCTGGTGGCAATCCGGTGACTGGTAATTTTTTGCTCCCAGTCATTGAAGTGTCCGGAGATGACGGTTGCTTTAATCCGGGGCTCGAGCGCAGTCATCCAAATTGCGGAATAGCCACCATAGGAGAGGCCGTAGTAGCCGATTCTTTCACCGTCCACAAAGTCGAGGGACTGCAGAAAATTGACGATACGTCCCAACCTGGCCTGTTCGATGCTGGTGCGCATCATTCCGAGTGAAGCCGCCATCCGCACTTTAGGGTTGATGGCGCGAAGCAGGCCGAGCCGGATCGCCTCCAGCCGATCTTCTGCATCCGGAAAAGGAATATTTGCGACGGCGATCATCGGTGCGAAAACAACGTAGCCCCTCCCCGCCAGGTGTCGACCAAAAGCGTGATAAGCAGTGTCTCCCTCAAACCCGACACCCGTCACCATGGCCGGAGTTCCACCACCTCCATGCTGAGCGATGACCGCAGGCGCTCGCCCGGTCAGGTTACGGGGCACCAGCAAGTGGCCCCATGCTTCTAAGCCAGGAGCGACGTCCAGCAGCACCTGATAGGCAGCAAAGTTTTCATTGACCTCAATAAGCGACGTCCTGGGGCTAAGGGGAAATCCTTCGCTTGAGACTACCCCCATCAAACGCCTGAGCTCTTTCCTCATGCCCGTAACCAGAGTGCGTCGATTTTCGTCGGACACTTTGGTGAGCGCCCAGTACTCCGCCCGAGCATCACGACTCCGCTCAATCTCTCCCCGAAGATAGCGGTGTAGTTCGTCAAACTGTTGCTGATCAACCCGGCGAGCCTCTTCCTTTGTAAACACAGGAAGCTCGACCGCATGCCCCTCCGTTACTCTTCCATGCAGGCGGGCAACTTCGCCTGTCACATCCCGAAGGCCTTGGTAGGATCGGGTCTGAAACTGCTCCAACTGGTTCAAACCCCGATAATAGCGACGGGCGCGGTCGGCTTCGACTTGAACACTGATGGTGGAGATCGCTCCCTTTTCAGCAGTCAGGATAGAAAGTGGACGTGGAGCGATCAGGGCGGCGATCTCGGCATCGCCAAACTCCTCGAGCTGGCCCCATAGGGTTCGGTCCACCGGCTCTCGCCAGACATTCTCGCGCTGGCAAAAGTAGTCTGCGATCACAGCGCCGGAGATCTCTGGGTCGAGAGCCGCCGAGTAGAATGCCGTCATTCCACCTTGTTCGAGTCCCATTACAGAAATGGCATTTCGATCGAGGCGCTCGTCTTCTGCGAGTTCTTGACGAAGTGCCAGAACCTGCTGCACCTCCAGTCCCGGCATCGTCCTCCCCACAACAAACGCAAGACGATAGAGAAACCGGCGGCGATCCATCGTTTCCCGCCAGGAAAGTTCTGCCCAGGGATGGTCGTAACTCCTGCGCACCAAGGCCGGAATGGCTACCGCAATTCCCTGCTCCAGCAAGTCAGCCACCCATGAATCTGGCTTCTGTTCTCCAAGAATTCCCGCGAACTCCTCGCGCATTTGGTTCGCTGGGCCCAACGCAATAACTGCCGGATAGGGCCTCTCGCCAGCGGACGGCAGAAAGAGAAGCGCCCGAACAACGTAATCTGCGGCCAGTCGAATCTCGTGTTCCTCGACTCTAACAGGATCCTCTCGAAGCAAGTGGCGGTATAAAACCGGGCTATATTTCCGAAGGCCCAGTAGTTCCCATAGATTGCTGCGGTGCTTTTCCACCGACTGACGGTACCGGTCTTCGGAGCTGAAGTCCGGCCTCCAAAGTTCATCCCGGTGTGAAGGAGTGGCCTTAATACGGCGCAAGAAATAATCGTCCATCTGCTGGTGGAGGCGCTGAAAGATGTCATCAGGCACCTGAAGCTGTCCGGTACCGGCGAGCCTTTCGGGGAAATCACGTTCTCTCGACAACACCGTACCGGTGAGCAGGATGAATGTCAGAGACATCAACACCATCTTTTTAAACACAGAGGAAAACCCCATCAACGATTTCTTCATGCACTATATCTCCGCTTAGATTCGGTGTAAGGATAACGCTTTTCGATCTGAGGGACCGATCTCGCCTCGTAAGAGAATGCCTCCCCAGATATCGCCGGCCTCTTACAAGTAAAGTTCCACAAAGCGGATATCTGCGCCAAATAAGACCCTCTTGCCAGTTCTGTTTGCTTCTCTTCCATGAGCCTTTCTTGATTTTGGTAGCCGCAATCAAATAGATTAAACAACAACGATCAATCTCACCATGACAAGAAAGAGTTGGATAAACACTATCGATCGTAACCAAGAGATCATCTCGATACGACGAGAAACGCGATTGGTGGAACGCTGCTCGGATCAGGCTTCGGTATTGAAGACCTGCGCAGGAGCAGCCCCATTGAGTTATGATAGATCCCGGGCTGGGAACAAGTAGCTGAGAAACCGAAACGGGGGAGTAGATTAGTATGATTCGTGAGACCGCCTTCAGGGGGTTACAAGCCGTTCTGCTCAGCACAGTGACCATTCTGGTCCTCTCCTCAGCTACGGCTCAGAGCGACGAACAGGCCCTGCGCCAGGAAGAAGAGCAGGATTATTACAAGAAGTGGCTGGACGAAGATGTCGTCTATATTATCTCCCCTGAAGAAAGAAGTGTTTTTCAAAGCCTGACGACCTCCGCTGAAAAGGACAAGTTCATAGAACAGTTCTGGCAT
>DATGOF010000152.1:0-2043 GCA_035306285.1 Acidobacteriota bacterium
TGTACTGGCACTTTGTTTGTTGCACTTGCCCTCCTCTTTGGTTTGAGGTTTTCTTTCAACCCCTTATTTACCAAAGAGGTAGGGCATTTTTCGTCTCCCCTACTTGCCTGCATCAGACTTTTTATGCAACATCCGGGCTAAGGCTGTTGAAGATACCAGGCGGCCAGCTCACCATAAACTTGGAATCTCAAGCCAGGAAGGCCGCTACGACCCCTGAAAGAACGATTCCGTCAAAGGTGCCAGCGCCGCCTATGCTAGCGACCCCTGTCGAAATTCGATGTATATCTTTCAGGTGGAGCAAGTCTGCACCAATTACAGGGCCGGCTACACCGGCTACGAATGCCACCGGCGGAGCGTAGTTGGGAGCCAGCAAGAGGGCGCCTCCGGCGGCGACGATTGGCGGTACGAGCGCCGGCATCATAATCCCTACACCCGCCACTGGCCGGGCAATGAAGTAGCAGACTGCTACGTTTAGCACACTAATGATGATCGCTGCGGCAAGAATAGTTCCTCCGTATTGAGCTATCCGGATGAGCTGGAAGAGAGCGACCAGGCAGGGGATTACACATCCGCCCAGATTAACAGCAATGAGCGTCGACTGATTCCAGCGTCTGACCTGCGGGAAAAGGCGGCTGATCCCGTAGATCTGGAAGATGTCTACTGCGCACGCTTCTCTCCGTGGTATACGTTTGATGGGAATGTTGACGAAACTCCCGAAGAGAACACCGAATACGATCATCAGAGCGGCGGACGAAGACAGGCCCAGCTTGGCCATGGCCGTGAACATGATTTCGGCATAAAGAAAAGGAACCAAGAACAGGAAGAGTAAGACGATTAAGGCGAGGCACCCCGGGGCAATCAATCATTATCTCCTTTGTTATCCGATGGAAGCGTTGCGCGAGTGAACTGGTCACGATGTGGTCGATCAGGACACTAGCCGGCAAAAGACGCTAAGCTTGCATTTCAGTATCTCAGATCCCATGGTAATGAATAAAACAAACTACTGGAGGAGTCTTCAATGACAGAGAAGAAAATTGTATCGAAGCTTCGTGACCTCAGAATCGCTGATATGACGATCGAACGTGAAGAGAAGAGTGCTCTGGCACTGACCGGAGAACAATGTTTCAAGGGAGTGCGTATCTGGCTCGAGGATGGCAGTAGTTTTTATCTCAGTGAGCTTGTTCGCTTCTATCCCGCTCCTGCTGACCTGAACCAGGCTGCGGAAGTTCATTCTTCGGTCCAGGGACCCTGAATGTGAAAACGTTGTTATCCATCTTTCCAGCGACGCCACTATTGTTCCCGGTAAAGAGCACCGTTGGATTTACAAAGAAGTCGTGCCCAAACAGCGAGCACACTCCGGGGTTATATTCCGGGTACACTCCTCGTTTCGTTGTCATCTTGCCACTGACAGGGGTGAAGCCATGTCGACCCTTGCGAAGCTGTCTCTTGCCGTTGTAGGTATGGTCTCAGGAACCGTGTAGAAGAGTTGCTTTCTGTTTTCCGGAAACATTATCTCTAGTGCCGCGCTCAAATTTCGAAGTGGGTCTTTAAGGGTTAACGCATGCACCGGGTTCATGCAATTCTGACATCCCTGTAACCGGAAGCGACGTTGCGGTGTTTAAGAATATAGAGACAAGAACAATTCGGAGAATAGACACCGATAAATCAGAATGGAGGCAACAGATGAGAAGGTGGTCTCAACGGTTAGGACAGTTGATATCGAAAGGTTCGATTCTGGCTCTCAGCTTTGGCTTAGCGCTATCCATCGCCGCAACGGTAGACAATAGTTTGGCTCAAGCCAGGCGCCACCGGGACAACTCGGCTCGGATGCTGATGAGAGAACCGGGATTTGGGGAAGGTGGCTACCTAATGCGGATGGCTCGATGGCTGGAGCTCACTGAAACTCAGAAAGAACAGATGAAGCTTATCGTTGACCAGTTCCGCACTGAAACTGACGCCCTTAATCGGGAGATCAGAACATTGCGTCGGGAGGTTCATCAATCTGTCTTTGATGGAACTTTCGACGAAGCCCAGGCGTCCGAA
>DATGOF010000153.1:0-11382 GCA_035306285.1 Acidobacteriota bacterium
CGTTGAGAAGCTGAACGACCCGTTCAGGGCCGCTTTCATGAAGCACATAGTCCAGGGCTTCCAACCACTCTTGCGTTTCAATCGCTTCTAATTCAGACATTTCGTCCGCCTTACTGTGAAACTTGTCTATTGCATCGGCCATTGGTCACTCGATCCTCTTTACACTCCCAGCTGGAGTCGTGTTAAACGTCTTAAAGGGCCAATAATCGCTCACCTCCAAACAAACCGACAATGCCTTTTTTCGGGTAAGGGCTCTCTCTATTCGCCGAGTAGCCTATGAATGGGAGCGAACGAACAAGACTTTGAAGGATTCAAGGGGAAAGCACTGCCTCCTGTATACAAGAAGACCGCCTGAAATCCCTCGCAATCCGCACGAGACGACGACAGTGGAATCGCATGCGGCAACAAATTCGTTTATAAGCTATATTCAAGAACTCGCAATCTTCAGCCAGTTCAGGTATACAGTTGAACTGAAATCAGCCCGCTCTCATTGTGCCCGACAAGTGTGCTTTAATCAAGTCGAGGAGCTTCGATGACCGGCCCATTCGGATTAGCTGAACTCGCGCTCAAACTGATTCTGGCGATTCTATTTGGGGGCATCCTCGGCTGGGAACGAGAAGAGCAACGCAAGCCAGCGGGGCTTCGTACCCACATGATGGTGGCTCTGGGTGCTGCGTCGGTGACTATGGCTGCCCTTTATCTCACGCATCCCGGCGTCCTGCAGGGGGACATCTTTCGCATCGACCCCACGCGGGTGATCGAGGGAGTGATCGGAGGCATCGGATTTCTAGGCGCGGGATCGATTATTCAATCCCGCGGTTCTGTCGAAGGCATAACCACGGCCGCCAGCATCTGGGTCGCTGGGTCTCTCGGTGTGGCTGCCGGCCTCGGGCTCTACGTACTGGCCCTCCTGACCGTCATTTTTGCTCTCGTCATCCTGCGCCTGATTGGGATGCTCGAGAAACGATACACCAAGAAAGACTCGTGACGCGTATTGCGAAGAAGCGAGTCGGATGAAGGAACTGAAGGATCCACTCACTTTTTCCTTCACTCGACACGGCTCATTCGCAGTAAGGCATCATTCTACCTTCCACTTTATGGAGCCCGAGCGGGTCAGTCCGATCCAACTCAGAAGAAGGGGGATACGAGGTCTCCGGCGGTTAAGTAATCTCTTCCGGGTTCAGCTGTAATCCCTCGTAATCCTCGGCCGAAATTTGACCTTTCCGGCCGGAATCAACATCGTGTGCCCAGAACTCATTTCCTCTTTTTCCAAACTCAAAGCGCTTTTCGGTACCGTCTTTCAGCGTGATTGCAACTACGATTTCGGAATCAAATGAGACGGCATCTTCACTTAGCGTTTCGAACTGGATGTCATCGATTGGATACCAGAACTTGTAGGCCAATGCTTCCTGGCCGCTCTGCCCTTCTGGGCTTTCTATGATCCACTTCATTTCCTCTCGCCGCACGACCAGTTCCTTACCATTCTGAGAAAGCCTGAGTCGTTCAATCTCATCCTGTTGCACGTCGACAACATCCTTGTTTCGAAAATTCCAGGCGTCTTTAGTCACACTCTCGTAAACACTGTTAGTCACGGTGAAGACGGGGCTCCGCTGAAGATCTCGTGCCAGATAGTTATCCTCGCGCTTGTCGCCGATCTCCAAAACCGCCCATGTCCCATCAGTACTGTTTCGCAGGCGGACGCGAATATCTGGTTCGTTGAGGCCGAATTCCGAAAGGTCCTCCGGTTCCTCCGCGACGAACTCCTGGGCGCGTGCAGTCTCGAGCGTCGACAGCAACGAGCTGACCGCGCTCTCGGAGGCACGGTCTTGCACCGGCTCCAGAAGATGCCACTTGCCCTCTCTTTTTTCCAGGATCACCTTCTCCTCGCGCTGGAGAAGTTCAATTCGATCGATATCAGAGCGGGAAAATTTAAGAACATCCTTGCTCCGAAAGTCGGAGGCCTCTTTATCCACGGCATTCACCAGAAGATCAGAGGTCAAGTGCACCTGTGGTTCACCGCCAAGTCTCACATACACGCTACTACCCGTAAAGTCTTCTGATCCGACCGAGAGGCTTCTCTCGGTGTCTGACGTCGAGACCCGCAATTCGAACCTTGGCTGATCCAGCCCGTATTCGTCCTCCGAATCTACCTCTTCACTTTCGAACGTTCGATCCCGCTTCGCATTGGCAATTCTGGAGAGGAGAGAATCAACCGCGCTCTGATCTGCCGGTGCGTTTATGGGTTGCTCGATGCTCCATGTATCCCCTTCCTTGCGAAGCACGATGGTCGACTGGGTCTCAGGACGAACTATTTCAATTTCCTCGATCTGGTCTTGCTCAATCCTGAAGAGGCTTTCTTCGAGCTCCTGGGCCCTCTTCCGTTCCTCCTCTCCCCCAATCTCATAGAAGTAAACAAAAGCTCCGAGGCCGAGAAAGATGATGAGAAGGATAACCAATTTTTTCATCAGCTCCTCCTTCGATACCAGACACTGACACCTAGAAAGAGCGTGGCGAGCGGAAAGAAAATGACGGTTGCCCAGAAAATCAGGCGCGACTGTGAAGCCGTCAGGGTAATCGTCCGATTCTCCGGATCCTTCGGTCTGATCGAAATGAGATCGGTATCCTGAGCCAACCAGCTTACTGCATTCAAGAACAAATCGCCGTTCACCGAACTCCGAAAGTATCCATTGGTTGCGAAATCCGAGTCACCGATCACGACCAGTCGAGCCTCCAGGGAACCACTGGAGGAATCGGCCCCAGGATCTTCTAAATCGGCATCCACCGTTTCATTGCCGTCGGAAGTCTCGTCAGGCTTGCTCTCAGTATCTTCATCTCCCTCAGTTTCGATCGATTTTGAAGCGACTACACCTAGTACCAGTGGCCCTTCCTTATCGACGCCTTCGTCAAAGCCAACTTCGGCCGCGTCCAATTCGGTCTCCCCCCAGCTACGGGCGGTCGTCCTGAGAAGCTCCGCTGTCGTGAAGCTCTTCGAGCCGGTGGAAACCGTGAGACTTCTGGCTCGGGGAAAAAACGTCATCGTTTGCCCCAGTGTTTCGGTAATGGGATGCATACCATAATCAGCAACCAGGGGGGCGGCTGCTCCCAGTCCCAGCAGTTGGCCGACTCCAGAAGCATCAATCACGATATTGTCGTCAAGACTCAACCCGTATGGCTCGAGGAAGTCGTTCATCTCAAAATTGGTGTCCGGATCCACTAACAGCATAAACTTGCCGCCACCCTCGAGATATTCCTCCAACAATTGAACTTCGTTGGGAAAGAAGCTCACCTGGGGTCCTGCTGAAATGATTACCGTTGCATCATCCGGAATTCGATTTTCCTGGGCCAGGTTGTAGCTTTCCACTCGATAATTTTGCTTCTCCACTTCCTCCTTGACCGTGGAAAAGCCTTGCGCCTCGAAGTCATCGAGTGCCCGTTCACCATGCCCTTCGAGAAAGTAGATGACTTTTTCTTCGTCACGTGTCAGCTTGATCAATGCGTTGGTCAGATTCTCTTCACTGAAGGTATCGAGAACTTCGCGGCGTGTACCGCTCACGACCACTACCTGCCCGTTTCGAGTCACCTCATATTGAGTCACCTTACCCGGCTCTCTCTGAGGATCGACCACTTCGTAACCCACTTTCGAGTTGAGGTAGTTGTATTCACGGGCCAGGTTCTCGAACCGGGCAGCACCTGCCGAATCTTGAAAGAAACCTATAATTTCAATTTCGCGATCCAGGTTGCGAACGATCTTCCCAGTCTGTTCGGACAGGGCGTGAAGCCGGTTCTCGGTGAGATCGTATCTCTTATGATGTCGAAAATTGAGGAAGTTCAATAGAACCAGAATCCCGACCACCAGTATTAGATAAGCAAGCGCAGTACCCCCATAACGACCGGAGCGGCCGCTAAGAGCCTCCTTGAGTCGAGAAATATTGGCGACCAGGTAAACGACCAGCAGTGCAACCCCGCCATAGATCAGGACTTGAGCCCGCCAATCCCAGACATTGTTGATGGAGTAATAGACAAGGCCACCTGCCAAAGCAAGCAAACCGAAATAACTTAAACTCTCGATGACTTTTCTCACTGCGTCACTTCCTCCATTTCGCCGAGTCAAGAGATAGAGAAGTCAGGAAGAGTCCGAGCACAATAAAGGAGAGGTAGAACACGATGTGCTGGGTATCCAGAATGCCGCGCGTAAAGTCTTCATAATGATTGAGCACGGAGAGATATCTCAGCGTCTCATTCGTAACAGTGGTGCTGGATCCTGCGCTGGCATCGATCACCCACAAAATGATGAAGACGCCAAAAGTCACAGCCGCTGCCACAATTTGATTCTCGGTTAACGACGAGACAAAGAACCCTACTGACAAGAGCGCCGCACTGAGCAGAATGGCACCTAGAAGTCCAACCAGGTAGGGTGATAGAGGCGGTGGCGGATCACTGTAGAAGAAAAGAAGTCCAGTGTTCAGTAATGCTGGCAGGAACATGAGTAGAATAAACAGCACCGACGCGGTGAACTTTCCCAGGATTACTTGGGCATTCGTCACAGGAGAGGTAAACAGAAGTTCAATGGTGCCCTGCTTTCTTTCGTCGGCGAAACTTCCCATCGTAATCATGGGCAGCAAAAAGAGCAGAATGGTGCTTAAGACTCCCAGGAAACTCTGCATCACCATGCTTGGGACATCCATCGCCATCGAGGTGGGACCGCCGAATTGCCGCATCACAGCCTGCTCGACGTAAAAGCTCAGGATAATATAAAAGAAATAGCCCGTCACACCGAAGAACACGGCCAAAACAACATACGCGATTGGACTAACGAAGAAGCTTTTCAACTCTTTGAAGGTGAGAGCGAGATAGTTCTTCATGCGGCAGCTTCCTCCTCCGTAGTGAGCTTCAAGAAAATCTCCTCCAGGGTCATTGCCTGCCTCTTCAGCTCATACAGCTCCAGACCGGACTCCACCACCATCCTGGCGAGCTGATTCCTAAGATCTTGATCTCCTTTCGCTTCGACAATGACGCGGTAGTGATCTCCAACCCCCGGTTGAGCCAGAACATTGCGAATACCCGGCATCGCACGCAACTGATTGACGAGTTCATCGATGCTTCCCGTCACCTCCATCTCGATACGCAGTCCCCCTGCCAGCTGACTGGTCAAATTCTCGGGCGTATCCACAGCAACAATGCGACCATTATTGATAATGATCACTCTCTCACAGGTCATACTCACTTCCGGCAGGATGTGAGTTGAAAGAATGACGGTGTGTTTCCCTCCGAGACCTTTGATCAGTTCTCGTACTTCGATGATCTGCTTCGGGTCGAGTCCAACTGTCGGCTCGTCCAGAATCAGTACCTCGGGCTCATGGATGAGCGCCTGGGCTAAACCGACTCGCTGCTTGTATCCCTTAGAAAGGTGCTTGATTAGCCGCCTGCCATGATTGGCCAGGCCACACTGTTCTTTCACCTCTTGGGTACGCCGGCGGACCTGATTCCACTCGACTCCCTTGATTCGCGCCACGAATTCCAGAAACCCGTCCACCGTCATCTCCGAGTAAAGGGGCGGATTCTCGGGAAGATAGCCAATCCGGCGCTTAGCCTCGAGTGGTTTCTCAAGGACATCGTAACCGGCGACGTAAGCGTGACCCTTGGTAGCCGGAAAGAAACCTGCGATGATCCGCATGGTGGTTGTCTTGCCGGCACCATTGGGCCCGAGAAAGCCCAGGATCTCTCCTTTGCCCACTTCGAAAGTTACGTCCTGGATGGCTGCGGTCAGCCCGTATGTTTTCGTGAGATTTTCAACTCGTATCATGCCCGTTCTCTTTACCCCCTGGTTGTGAAGAGTGATCTCTTCGATCAAATGCTTTTTACGATGGATAACCTTGAACGGTCGATTTTTTTCTCCTGTTGCATCTCGGTCCGATTCTAATAAATGGGAAATCTGGCGTTACAATCCCGGCCAGTTCAGCCTCGGAGCACGAGATCCGCCCTCAAAGAAGGGTAAATGTAACATCTTTCCTAAGCTCAGCAAAACCGCTCATGTCTTTTATTGGGGCTGTCATGCCGGCAGGCTTAGGAATTGTAGAGAATAGCTGGGACTTTCCCCGGTTAGAGCACTTTCTCAGTCTCTATGCGATGAAACCTGCGCTCTACATAGTCCTCCAGAATGGCTATGAAATCTTCGGCAATGCCAGGACCTTTCAGGGTCCGGACATGCTGTCCATCGACGAAGACCGGGGCTTTCGGATCTTCCCCCGTTCCAGGTAAAGAAATGCCCACATCGGCGTGCTTCGATTCACCCGGACCATTTACGACACACCCCATGACAGCGACTTTCAGACCCTCCACGCCGGAATGCGTCTGTTTCCATACGGCCATTTTCCGATTCAAGTGTTGTTGAATGTCGGCAGCCAATTCCTGAAAGAATGAGCTCGTCGTTCTTCCGCACCCGGGACAGGCCGTCACTTGTGGAGCAAACTGTCGGATTCCCAGTGCCTGAAGAATCTGCTGTGCTACCAACACTTCCTGGCAACGATCTCCGCCCGGCTCGGGCGTGAGACTCACCCGGATCGTATCGCCGATACCTTCGTGCAAGAGAATAGCCAGCCCTGCAGTACTGGAGACTATTCCGCGAATCCCCATTCCCGCCTCAGTCAGCCCCAAGTGTAACGGGTATTCACACTTCCCCGCCAACTCGCGATAGACGGTAATCAGCTCTGGAACGGATGACACTTTAGCACTCAAAATAATGCGGTTGTGAGGCAGCCCAATCTTCTCGGCCGCTTCCGCTGATTCAAGTCCGCTAACTACCATTGCCTCAAGTACAACTTCGCTCGAATCTCTGGGTTCCGCTCGCTGAGTGTTCTCATCCATCAGGCGCGTTAACAGCCTCTGGTCAAGAGACCCCCAGTTGACACCGATTCGAACGGGCTTCTCGTAACGGATTGCAACTTCAATCATCTGACTGAAGTTCTTGTCCCAGTGCCTCCCCATCCCGACATTTCCAGGATTAATCCTGTACTTGGCCAAGGCACGAGCACAGTCAGGATAGCGAGTCAGAAGCAGGTGCCCATTGTAGTGAAAGTCACCGATAATCGGCGTATGCACGTCCTCCTTGTGAAGGCGTTCTGCGATTAACGGAACAGCCTTTGCGGCCTCATTACTGTTGACGGTAACACGCACCAGTTCCGAGCCGGCAGCAGACAGAGCCTTGATCTGCGCCAGAGTTGCATCCACATCGGCGGTGTCAGTGTTCGTCATCGACTGGACAACAATCGGGTTCTTACCACCAATTAGAACACCATCCACATCGACTACAACACTGTTACGTCGTTTCATCATCTGCACAAAATTCTATATGAAGCCGAAGAATATCAGCAAATTCAGCAGGTTTGTTCAAGCCGAATCAATCGTTGAAGCATTATTCACCGGCGTGAGGAATCACGACCGGCTGGCCGAGAGAATCTTCCCATTCTCCTTGAAGAATTAGTCTCGAGCGACGGTGCTCTTTCGGGCAGGCGAGGTGACAAAATATAAAAGCTGGATAATCAAGCTTTTGAAAAAGAAGGTGCGCCTCGTTGTCCGGATCGTTCGCCTCCCATTTCTCCAAAATCTTTAGGAAGGTCTTAGCTTTCAAATAGTCGGCCACAATCTGTCGTCGCTGAAAACTGGTTCTCCCTGGGACCGGGTACTTGGTGCTGAGATGGGCTCCCACAGGATCTAAATCGATCCTACGCCGTACTTCATCACTCTCAATCCAGTCTCTCCAGAATCTTCCTGCCGCGTAACGCTCCGGGTCGCTGATTTCGAGTGATCGAATAATCAGCTCCCATCTCTTCTTTGTGGACATAGTCCGGATTGCATCGACAGCAATCGGCTCAAACTGAGTCATCCAGACAAGCGTAAGGCGCAAGGGGAACCGCTGTGCCGGAGGCAGCCCGAATTGACGGATGGCTCCTAAGCGTGCAGCTGAAAGGAGAATTTTCTTGAGTTGCTGATGTGAAAATGAGTCGTGGTGAGAAAGTGACCATTCCAGAACTTCCGTCTCGTCTTCGGCTTCGACAACCTGTCGATATACGAGGCGCAACAGCTGAATGCGATCCCACCAATGGCGCCGTTCTTCTCGAACAATCTCACGCTCAAGAACCAGGTCTCCAAGTGGAGTAACCCGCAGGGTTTCGTAAAAGCTCTTCTCCGACTCGTAGCCGGCTCTCAACCAGTCGACGAGGTGCACGAAAAGGGTAAAGCGCCGGCTACGGAAGTTTTCGAAACGGCCGCTGATCTGGAATCCCTCTCGAGGAGGTGGAAGTCTTCCCGAAAGAATCATGCGCAGTTCCGGCAAGTTGGATCGGCTCTCGGAAGTCGATTTCGAGTTTTTATCCCACTCCGCCCTGAGTACCCGACGATGGTGACGCCATTTCTCCGATTCGATGGCCAACGATATTTCCGCTCGGAGCTGAAGAGCTTTGCGTACTGACGCATTGACTCCCCGCAGCCCAGGTCGCAGCCAGGGAGTCGAAGTTAGAGCGGCCGTTGGATTCAAGGACACTTTAGCCTGGAAGCCCCCCTTTACGGCCTTGCGCCGACTTTCGTCCAAATTAAGCTGGATCTTCCCACTGCGATGAATCCATCTGAGATGAAATGTGCCCTCCCGGGAGAAGTCGAGGCTGGCTGCCAGAGTGGAGGGGAGATTGAGGGCGGCCCTGACACCCACCCAGTCGTTCGAGACGCGGAGACTCCAGCCTTCAGCGAAGCCCCACTGAATGCCCAACGCCAGCCGCAATTGACCGCTCCAGCTCCAGACCTGCACTTGCGTTTCTCTAAGCTGCACGATCTCCCGCTCATCCCAGGGAATCTTGAAGCCACGCCAGCTTTCCGTTAGCGCTTCGCTTCCGGACACGTCCCTTGGGAAAACCTCCACCCAGGCAAAATGGACGCGGCTGCGTGCACTCAGACTGGCGAGCGAGCGACGGTCCCTTAATGCACTTTCGGTAACGACATCGACGTCCCACTGGATGGCATAGTGCTCGCTTGGGACACGGAAATTGCCGAGATAGGCATTCCGCTCAAAGAGGATCCTACATCTTAGGCCGGCCTGTGGCGCTATCGACCAGTGGAGACCAAATGGCCCTGTCCCTCGGGCTGGTGAGCGCAGGTTAAACCGCAAGTCAACGGGACGGATCTTCTTCCACAGGAATGGGGATATCTCGAGATCCTCGCGAAGGGGCCCTTGCTCGAGCATTGCTTCCAGGACAGCACCCTCCAGCAGACGCGAGTAGCCGCCCTCCAATCGCCATCCTGTCTGGATTCTCGCCACCGAGCGAGGGTAGCGATTCCAAAAGCGCAATGCAAGAGTTCAGTTAAGAGGAAACAATTGAGACCTGGAAACAATTGAGACCTGGCACCAAGACCTCATGCCAAGGAGGGAAACAATTGAGACCTGACACCAAGAACCCAAACATCCCCAGCAGGAAACACTTAGGGCCTGGCACCAAGAACTCAAGCATCAGGAGAACATCCAGCAGGACGTTACCTGCGCTGGCCATCAGGCCGGCAGCAGGGTTTCCGCTGGGAAGCAGGACAAAGAACTATCGGGGGATTGTTATACTGATCGGTATAGCAAGTTACAGAGTCAGGCAGATGGCTTGAAATTGGTTAAGTCTTCAACGAGGACGGGAGCTCGCGATGAAACCACGAATCAACTATCATCAGCAGGCCGCAGAGGCCGTTAAAGGTCTGCGGGCTATCGAAGAATATGTTTACGCCTCAGGACTCGAGAAATCTTTGATCGAATTGGTAAAACTCCGAGTCTCGCAAATTAATGGCTGCGCCTACTGCATCGACATGCACACCAAGGACGCGAGACAACTGGGAGAAACTGAGCAGCGTCTCTACTTACTTACGGCCTGGCGCGAAACTCCCTTTTACAGTGAGCGAGAGCGAGCGGCTCTGGCCTGGGCTGAGATTTTGACTCTGATTTCAGGAAACGATGTGTCCGATGAAGAGTATGAGGCCGTTCGCCAACATTTCAGCGAATCTGAACTAATCGCGCTGACCATGGCCATTGTTTCCATTAACGGTTGGAATCGCCTGGCCATCCCTTTTCGAAGCGTGCCCGGCAGCTACCAACCGAAATCCCCTTCCCAGGCATGAGTTTCGGTATCGACTTCCTTAATTGAGTCGGGTAGCCTTTAGCCCGCGGCCAACACCTGACCGCGGGCTTTTCTTCACTGACCGGTTGAGTTGATCAAGTGAAGGAAGTCGCGAATGATCTGGGCGGTCAAACCCCAGACTTCTTCCCCGCCATAGTTATAGAAATAGACATCACGCTCTCTGCCCAGCCGATGGTACCGACGAACCACCGGCCGGGATTCCTCGAAAAACCGTAGAGGGACTTTCAGCAGATAAGCAACTTCCAGCGGATCCGGCTCAAAGATCAACTCGCCCTGAAGAAAGCCCACAAAACTGGCCACTCGAATCCCGGTGACCGCCACATAATCATGAAACCTTCCGGTCACTTCCAGCGTCTCGGGACCGATTCCCAGTTCCTCTTGAGTTTCACGAACGGCAGTCTCCAGAAGAGTGTCATCTTCACGATGACGGCCGCCTCCGGGAAAGGAGATCTGTCCTTTGTGAGTCGAAACATGCTCAGTCCGGCGGGTCAAGAGAAACTTCGGAAGGTCTCCTTCGACGATGAGGCTGATCAGGACGGCTGCTTCACCGGCCACACCGTCCTTCACGATTCTGGGTGTCAACCTTTGCAGCCTTGACTGAACGTCTTCCTTGAATGTTCTGGCGGAAGAAAATTCCGAAACCATGACAGTTCCGCGCAGGACCGCTATCAAACTAGAGAAGTGGTGCCGGAGGCGGGATTTGAACCCGCACGCCCTTTCGAGCGCCACCCCCTCAAGATGGTGTGTCTGCCAAATTCCACCACTCCGGCACTTATTGCTGTTCCGGCTCCTGGGCAGGCGGAGCAGGCTCCTCGGCGGGTGCTGCCTCTTCTGGAGCCGGTGAGGGAGATTCTTGAGGCTGTGCCTCGGATGGTTCGGCTCCCGACTCTTCAGGCTGAACGGCTGCCGGCGTGTCTTGATAAGGAAGCCTGTCCATTAGAGTCGAGTCAGTACCCTGGGTGTAGAGGATTGCAAGTCCAAGCGACGTGAGCATGAATATAACACCAGAAATTGCGGTCGCTTTGGTGAGAACGGTAGCTGCCCCTCGACTTCCGAAAGCAGTTTGGCTGGTCGCTCCTCCAAAGGTAGAAGCCAGATCTCCTGCCTTCCCTGACTGCAGTAAAACAACCAGGATCAGAATCAGCGACACAATGATATGCAACAACACGAGTAACACAAACATATCAACTCAACTATATTTTACTATCTGCGCGAAGCT
>DATGOF010000154.1:0-3495 GCA_035306285.1 Acidobacteriota bacterium
GAGCAGGCAACAAAAGCTTACATCTCGAGCCGTTCCCTTGCATAGCGGTGACCCATCCGCACCGACGAATCAAGAAGACAGGGCTCGAGAGGAAGAACCACGAGAGAAGACAGGACCAGCCTTCCCCAGTGCCGAAGAAGAAAGGGATGGACAAACCCCGAATCAAGTAGAGCTGAAAGCCCCTTCTCTTTTGTCTTCGACCAGCGAAGAGGACGTGGCGAGAGGGGCTGAAAGAGATTCAGAACTGCCCGCACTAGCGAGCCGGGTCCTCAGCTTGTTTCGTACGCGGTCTCGTTTGCAGATGACCGGTGGCTTTCTAATCGTATTTGTAGCAGTCCTCTTGTTCTACCGTATGGGTCCCGCCACGGGAGATCAAAATGGAGGCGATCAAGTGGCACCTGGCCTCGAGCTAAGCGGTTCCCGGGCTGTCCTGGACACGTCCTCGAGCGACGAGCTCGATAGCGCAGGTGATCGTCTCGCCGGGAAGGACCGGTCTCCGGCAGGTAAGTCGAACACTGGATCACCTGTTCCACTTACAGGAACTGAAGTAGCATCCCGGACCGACCAGCAAGAAGCTTCTACTGAAACTTCTGGTCAACTCGGCGAAAGCTCGACCCCTCCGACTGACGTTGCCGCTACCGCACCATCTGTCCCCCCTCCCAGCACCACAACCGACCAGAGTTCGATCCGGACACCCATCCGTAACGCGGACGCTGATTCGACCAACGACGTCGCTTCCGGTTCTCGGGCCCAGGTCGCATCCCAGCCGGATCCTCTGGCCGGAAACTGGCTCAAAGTCGGATTTGATGGCCTGCAAAAGGACTCTCGCCAGGAAATCGCACGCAAGCTTCGAGACTTTTTAGTGAGTGCGCCTGAAAATGGACGAGCAAACCTCTACCTGGCGATGATCTGTCTCACCGAGGGCACAACCGAACAGGCCCGTCATCGACTGCGGTTGGCCCTTTCGGCTAATTTGACGCCCGATGAAACGAAGGTCGCTCAAGGACTCTTGTGGAAGCTTCCACACAGCTATCCTGTCGAGCATCTTCACCCAAGCCTCAGTGAGGAGAGTGAAAGCAGATGTACCGGCATCCTCTCCTTTGATTCGAATCTGGTTTCGTTCAAACCCGCAAGTGGGGATGAAGAGCAAATTGCGGTCAAGGTCCCGGCCGTTCGGCGGGCGGAGTTCGAGCGAGGAACCCTGCGGATTCACCTGCAGGGCGGGCGGCCACTCGCCTTCCGGTTTAGTGAGGTCGAGGATCTAAAAGATGTTCATGCCGTGTTGATCCACGGTTACGGATTTTCAGGTCAATAGTGGGGGTCTTCAGACTAGTTCGGCTGAATGTTTCAAGTTCGTTCCGATCGAACCCGATACCTTTCCGTGCCGACTAAGCTTTGTAGGGATCTATCTTTATCGAAGCCGCACTAAGTGAACTTCGGCGATCGGTTCGGAAGAAGTTCGGAGGCCACAGATGTGCCATTGGAAGAGTGGAGCCCGTGATAAGAGTCGTCATGATTGGCGAGGGTCGGTCGAGTCCGGCACTTGTCGAATCTGACGGAGAAATTGTATGAGCCTTCAGGAGCAAGACGAGATAAGAGTCGGCGGACGTCCATTTCAACCGGACAGTGCTTTATCCGATCGCGACATGGAGCCCGTTACCGGTAGTGTTGAAGTACAGATTCCAGCACAGGAACTGTGGCGGCAGTTCAGCAAGCCCCATAAATGGCCGCGTTGGAATCGATGTTTCTTTTGGGTCTGGAATCGGTCGCTTCAACCGGGTCACCGCCTGATCTGGATTTTTCAGCCGATCCGCTGGTGGTACCTGTACAAGATGCCGGCTGTCGCGCGCATCGTCGAAGTCGAACCAGAGAGTAAGATAACCTGGGAGGTGACCGTCCTCCCGGGGTTCCACGCAATCCACACTTACTTCATCGAAAGGATCGACGAAAAAAGCTGCCGATTTGGATCCTGGGAAAAGGCAAGCGGATGGAGCTTTCGCTTGCTACGGAAGTTCTGGCTCGCTCACTTTCGGTTTGTTCTCAAGAAATCGCTTGAGGGTGTGCAAACCCTGGAAAAAGAGTATTTGGAATTGAAAGCCGATTCCGCTGGAATTCAAGAAAAACGGATCCGGTGGAAGTACGTGCTTTTAACATCAGCGCTGGTGCTGCTTCTGGCTATTGGAGGAATCGCCGGCTGGCTCTACCTGACTTATCTTCATCCGGAGGAGATTCGATTCGCACCCGGAGTTACCGCAATTCTCAACGGTGGCAGCAATACGCTGGTTATCGAGGGCGATGAGCGGGCCTTAATTGTCGATCCAAAATTTCCTCCAGCTTCGACGTGGTTGAGAAAATGGGTGAGTAAGAATGTGAACGCTCCCGTCCAGACTCTCATCAACACTCATTACCATTACGACCACACGCGCGGAAATGCCGAGTTTCCCGGTGCCCGGGTCATCAGCCATAGTCGCGTTCCGGATTTTATGCGGGAATCCGATCCCGCGTGGTGGAGTGCGATACCTTTCGCATTACCGGATGATCTTATCGAAAAAGGTGACTTTCAGCTTGAACTCGGGGCGGTTCAGGTGACGAGCCGGGCGATCGGGCCTGCGCACACGCAAGGGGATTTGGTTGTACATGTCTTGCACCCGGATGCCGAGATCGTAGTAACTGGAGATCTATTCATTAACGGCTTTTACCCCTTTTTTGATCTCAGCGAGAGGGGCACCGACCTGGCCGGCCTGATTAGCACGCTGCGTTGGTTGGCAGATGAGTATCCGAATGCGATTTTCTTGCCGGGCCACGGAGCTCCCGGCACGGCGTCTGATGTTCGCGAATTTGCAGCTTATCTCGAGCATCTGTACGTTGGTGTACAACGAGTTGCTCAAGAAGGTCTTTCCGAGTCACAGGCCCTCTCGGAGGTGAAGTCAAGGCAGTGGAATTATCATTTTCTTCCCTCTTTTCACCGGGGCGGTCTTTGTTTTGCTACCGCCACGTCAAACGTTCGCTGGGCCTATCAACTTATCACCGAGACCGTGCCGCCCGACCATTGCAGATTCTGACGAGGAGTCTTCACAACAGAACCGATTCGTAGAATGAAAGCAGGATTGAATATGTCGAAGAAGAGAGCGCTGATACTTGCGGGAGGAGGCCTGAAGGTTGGCTTTCAAGCCGGTGTTCTTCAGGTGTGGATGGACGAAGCGGGCCTGACGTTCGATCACGCTGACGGAGCCAGCGGCGGCTGTTTCAATTTGGCGATGTACTGTCAGGGGATGACCGGACAGCAGATCGCAGATAACTGGCGCAATTTGGATCCCTTTCTTCCAGTCGATCTGAACTGGGAACATTACTGGAAGCTCTCTCATGCGCCTTCCCTGTTTACTTACGACCGCTTCCGAGAGAAGGTCCTGCCCTTCTGGAAGCTCGACTTCGATAAGATCCGCAAGGGAGAACGCCTGGGGACATTCAATGTCTTCAACTTTTCTAAGAAACGAC
>DATGOF010000155.1:0-5447 GCA_035306285.1 Acidobacteriota bacterium
TGGCTTACTGATCCTTCTTTCACTCTGGGCCTGGACCTTCCGTTTTCTGGTCGCGAAGCGAAGCCAGCTCGGGTCAAGCTTGTTTACCGCCTTGTTGTCGATGGGCCTGGGGCTCCTGTTGAGCTCTCTGATATCGGAGACGCTGTCTCGTCCCTTCCTGGGAATGACGGCTGTGAGTTTCGCCTTTTTCTTTTATTTTGCCTACCTGGGTCTGCTCAGAAGGTTGACTCGGGCTGGAGAGGTTTTGACGAACTCGGCCACCTCACAGATTTGAAAATCCTGCATATTCAGAAAGTTAAAGGAATTGCCGGATCAGAGAAACACCTTTTAACCCTGATTCCGGAGCTTGTTCGCCTCGGATACCCAGTCGAGATGCTGGTGCTGGCAAACAATCTCGAGCAGACATCAGCGTTCGTCAATCGGATGCTTCGCTCGTCGATTCCGACCGAGGTGGCCTTAATGAGCGGGCATCTAGACTTGCGTATTCTCTACAAGATTCGAAGGTGGATCGCCGAAAGGAGGTACGATCTCGTCCACACCCACTTGGTTCACGCTGACTTGTACGGTACCTTGGCCGCGCGCCTGGCCGGTGTGCCGGCCATCATTTCCAGTAAACACGGCTTTGCCGCCTCCGGGTGGCGGGGCCGCCGCATCTATGGATTTATCGATCGAATTGTGGCTCAGCTGCAGCAGCGGATTATCGTCATTTCGAAGGGGCTCGGAGACTGGTTGGTTCAGAACAAGAGGTTGCCAAGGCACAAGCTTGAGCTTATCCATTACGGACTCGATCGCTCGAGGTTCATAGCCGAAGCCGACGGGAGACCGCCCCCTTTCAGGATTGAAGGATTGGTTATTGGAACCGTTGGAAGGCTGATCAAGCAAAAGGCACTCGACGTTTTGATCCAGGCTTTTGCAGAAGTTCGAGGATGCCATCCCGACTCCCAGCTCGTGATAGCCGGCGACGGTCCGGAAAAGGGTCCTCTGGAAGCACTGGTCGAGAATCTGGATCTGTCCGGTTACGTGACATTTCTCGGTTACCGCGACGACGTCAGTACTTTGATGAGGCACTTTGATTTGTTTGTCTTTCCGACTTACGGAGAAGGTTTCGGTCTCGTTCTGCTGGAAGCTATGGCGTGGGAGAAAGCTGTCGTCGCGACCCGAACTACTTCTATTCCGGAGATTGTAGCAGATCAGGATACTGGATTGCTCGTTCCTCCGGGTGAACCCCGCTCTTTGGCCGCCGCCATCTCCGTCCTTCTCGATGATCCGGAACGACGACGTTCGATGGGAGTCAGGGGGCGACAACGGCTTGACAGCTTATTCTCAGTGGAAAGGATGGTGCAGCAAACGGCCCGGGTTTATGAGGCTGTCTTGAATCATCCCGCCGCTTTGTCGCGGAGAGGAAGAGAATGAGCACCCAGTCGGCGGCAACCCTCGAGTCTCGAATCCGGGTGGCCAGAATAATCTCTCGTCTGAATGTCGGAGGCCCTTCCATACACGTCGTGAACCTCAACAATGGACTGGGCAAGCTCAATTTCGATTGCCGTCTGTTTAGCGGATATGAAAACCCTGGGGAGGGGTCGATGCTCGACTATGCTCGGTCCAGAGGGGTGGCGCCCCTGCTGTTGCCCGAACTGGTTGGCGAGGCAACCTTGCGGCCTCGGGATGTTCGGGCGATCCTCCGACTGGCCAGTTTTTTTCGTGAATGGAAACCTCACATTGTCCACACGCACACTGCCAAGGCAGGGTTCGTCGGTAGGATTGCGGCCTGTCTAAGTCAGGTGCCAGTTGTCGTGCATACCTACCACGGCCATGTTCTGAACGGTTATTTCAGTCCCTGGAAAAGCGAAGTCTTACGGCGGATGGAGCGGACCCTTGGGCGCTTGAGCGATCGGCTGATCGCCATAAGTCCGGAAGTGCGCGATGACCTGGTCCGGTTCGGAGTCGGCGTCGAGGAAAAGATTCCCATTATTCCCCTTGGATTCGACCTTACGCTCTTCCAGAGATGCGAACGTTATCGTGGAGAATTGCGCAAAGAGCTGGGAATAACGCCGGACTACAAGCTGGTAGGAATTGTGGGACGAATCTTCCCCGTGAAGAACCACCGCCTATTTCTGGAAGCGGCTGGATTGGTGAAATCAGCTCGGGATAAGGTTCACTTTGTGGTCGTCGGAGACGGTCAACTGCGCAGGCAAATGGAGGAGCTCGCAGAACAGTTCGAGTTGAGGTCCAGTGTTACCTTCACAGGTTGGAGGCGCGATCTTCCCCGAATTTACGCGGATCTGGACCTGCTGGTTGTTTCATCGATTTCAGAGGGTACGCCGGTGGTCGCCATTGAAGCGATGGCAGCCGGCTGCCCGGTCGTCGGGACGAAGGTCGGTGGAATGTCCTCTCTCATCGACGATGGGCGCACCGGCCTCCTGGTTGAGTCTCGAGATCGAACCGGGCTAGCCAGACGAATCCTGGAGATGCTCGAGAATCCGGCAGTGGCCGCCCGCATGGCTCATGCAGCCCGGGAGGAGGTTTCTCATAGATTCACCGTACAGCAGCTCGTCTCAAAGACTGAGAAGCTGTACAGGGATCTACTCAGAGCGAAGGGAATCACCGCATAGCGCCAACTGTCCATCCTCCCCAAGTTCGAATAGCTCTAATGTTTAACCACCTTCTGGTCTTTCTAATCGCTGCAGCGGTCGCATTCTTGCTGACCGCGGTCGTACGGAAAATCGCGTTTAAACTGGATTTTTTGGATCAGCCTGACCCTCGAAAGATCCACCGGACTCCGACTCCGCTGCTCGGGGGGCTGAGCCTCTTCGCTGCTTCGCTGGTAGCGGTTTCCTGGTCTTTCGATCGAGTCATTGGACATGATCCGAGAGCTTTACGAGAGGTCATCGGGATACTCTCCGGTGGGTTTCTTCTCCTCATAGTCGGGTTGCTGGATGACCGAGGAAGACTGCATTCACAGTTCAAACTGGTGGTGGCAATGCCTCTTTCGGCGCTATTCCTGGTGTTAGGTGGCCTCCGAGTTTCGACCTGGCCGGGTGTCAGCTTGTTTCAGAATTCTGTCCAGCTGTACGAACTGACCAGCCTGTTGCTCACCATTGCCTGGGTTGTCGGATTTACCGCCGCCTTCAGTATTTTCGACCATATGGACGGGCTCTCGTCAGGAGTTGCAGCGATCGCAGCGGCCTTTTTCCTCCTTTTCGCGACACTCAACGGTCAATATCTGGTGGGAACGCTGTCGGCTGCCATTCTCGGTGCCAGCCTTGGATTTCTGGTCTGGAATTTTAACCCGGCACGAATTTTCATGGGAGACGCGGGGGCCATGTTCCTGGGGTTCATGATGGCCACTCTAGCCATGAAGCTTGATTTCCTGCACATAGCCGGTCGCCCGAGCTGGCTGATACCTATTTTGATTCTGGGTATTCCACTTTTGGACGCTTGCCTGGTTTCCATCTCCCGCCTGAGGAGGGGGCTCAATCCTCTAAAAAGTCCGGGTAAAGACCATACGGCGCACCGTTTGGTTCGACTGGGTTTCCATCCGCGGGCGGCGGTTATGTTGATGTATTTTGCAGCTATCGTCCTGGGTGCTACATCGGTTGCTTTTTATCAGTGGTCTTTCCAAACAAACTATCTAGTCCTGCTCGGCCTTGCCGTTGCTGCCGCTATAGCGATTCTGTTGCTGGAGCTCGCGCCCTGCGACGAATCGGACGATTCTCGAATGCTGATACGGCGCTGAATTACTTCTCAACCATTTGGAGGGAATCAATTTGTGAGTATCGATATCGCGGTTGTAGGAGCATCGACTGCCGGTCTTCTTGTTGCTCGCGAGCTGGCGTTGAAAGGTTTGCGTGTAGCAGTTTATGAAGCACGCAAACATCAGGAACCGGCTCGCAGGACGCTGATCGTGACGCCCGCTTTGAACCGTGTCCTAGGACATGTCTCGGATCAGGTCATACTGCACAAAATCGACGTATTGCGCTTATGCGCCGGTGGTGAATGCAAGAATGTTCGCCTGCAGCATCCCGACTTCATTGTGGAGAGGGGACAGCTGACGGCGTGGCTGCAGCGGCAGGTTGAAGCTCTGGGAGTTGAAATACACCACAACTGTCGCTTCGTTAATTTCGAGACGCGGCAAGCTGAGACCTTGCTTCGTTTCAGAAACGGAGGCGATGAGTTTTGCGAGAGAGTGACCCGCGGCGTTGTGGGGGCTGACGGTGTAGCCAGCGATGTAGGACGCGCTGCCGGAATCCCACGGCCCCCGTCGGTTCCGATTCTCCAGGCCGAAATAGACCTGCCGGCCCGGTGGCACAGCTCTACAACGGCTGTCTGGTTTGATATCGAGCAGACAAAGTTTTTCTTCTGGTTGCTTCCGGAATCGGAGAGACGAGGAGTGGTCGGGCTAATAGGAGATGCGAATAGCCGCGTGAGAGAACTACTGAATCAATTTCTGGCTACCTGGGAGTTCGTCCCGGGTGCCTACCAGGGAGCACGCGTGGCTCTGTATGACCCGCGAATCAAACCCTGGACCAGGGTCGGCCATCTTCCCGTTTATCTGGTCGGTGACTCTGCCGGCCAAGTGAAAGTGACCACAGTTGGGGGGACGGTGACTGGTTTTGCTGGTGCCCGGGCAGTGGCTCAGGCTCTCCTCGAGAATCGTTCCTACTGCTCCTGTCTTCGATCGGTCAAACGAGAACTTGACCTGCATTATTGGATTCGCAGGCAACTGGATCGACTCACTGGCCGGGATTACGTTGATTTGATTCGAGCATTGAATCCGGCTGTCCTCGAGTTCCTGGGTACTCACGATCGTGATTCGATGGCCCCGGTTTTGTGGAGGCTTCCGTTGCTGGAGCCAGGGTTGATGCGGATCGGTTTACGGTCGCTCTGGCGAAGATCGACAAACCGGGAAACGTTCCAATCGACCCGAATCGACGAAGCTTCCGAGCATCCCGACGTGTAAGGCAGAGTTGTCCTGTGACTGCCAAAGAAGTCGCTCCTGGATCTGGATTGAAGAGCTTCTTATGGGAGAGCAAAGACCTGGCAGCGGTAATAGCGGTTTCGCCATTTCTGCTGTTCTCTGACTGGTACCCTCGTTTCGTTTCGGTGGGAGGAGCTCTTCTCCTCGCGATTTTTTGTATGCTCCGATGGTTCAGCAATCCGTGCCGGTATCTCGTAGTGACGGCGCTGCTTTTCCCCTTTATTGTCCTCTCGCTGGTCAGTCTCTCGATATCGATCAACCTTGATAAGAGCCTGAATTGCCTTTATTTTCTCGAGCTTGGGTGTGCACTTTTCCTGTTAATAGGGGGGCAGCGGGACCTTCCCGGCTGGATCGCGAGAACGTGGACCCATCTTTTTATTGCCGGCGTGTTGCTGCTTGGATTGACAGGTCCCGTGGTGGCGGAATTTCGGGTTCCTCGAAAGTTTCTGGATCTGGCGATCCCCAAAAT
>DATGOF010000156.1:0-4031 GCA_035306285.1 Acidobacteriota bacterium
TTGACGGCGGCCGTTCGGCCGAACTGTTGAAACAAGGGTCGACCCGCCTGGCCTGCACCAAGCACGCGTCCCGCATTTAAGTCACGAGTGCCCAGTTGACGGATTGAGCGTGTCGCAACATAGCCTGCTTCTCCTGTGAAGCCCCAGAACAACTCGCGTTGCAGAGTCACGTTCCACGACTGTATATAGCCACGGCGGAAGGGATCAGCTGTCGACCGAATCGCCACGTCCGGCGGCGGGGTATGAACCGGGGCATTTTGATCCGGGATTACTGACTCGGGAATTCCTTCCGCCATGCTGCCCGCCGGATCACGAGAATGCTCTCCAGTGATGTTCAAAGCGAGCAGGAACGGGTAGTTCGTCCGCATGGGCCGCGAGACGCTGAAGGGGTCATTGGTTAGCCCGTAACCAGCACGGACGACGAATCCATCACTGACACGCCAGGCAAGGCCAAGGCGGGGAGCAAAGAGATTTTGCTGCATATCGATTCCACAATCCGTAGGTTCCCCTCCCACTCCACACAGGATGATCTGGTCGGTTAGAGGGTCGTAACGCTCCATCCCCCTGTTCTCGCGCGTCGGCATCGGAAAATACTCCCAGCGAGTACCGAAGCTAAATGTCAGACGGGGAGTGATCTGCCAGCGATCACGAATGTACAGACTGTAGAACTTGGCACGCGTATGATAGACATCTGGTACTTGCAGAGTGCGACCGAGACTCTGCGGAGCATCCAAAAGGAATGCGGCGATTGTATTGTAACGATTGGCCGAAGGGCCACCTAAGACAGTGGTTGTGTCCCCGCTGAAATTAAACCCTCCCGATGCCGGTCCTGCGGCGCCACCGTCTTCCGGCTGAAGGTGATTCATGTGCTGAGTGTAGAACTCGCCTCCGAACCGGATGTTGTGGTTGCCGCGGTTCCAGTTGGCGTTGCCGGCGACCTGCCGCTGAGGATCACGCCTCTGAACCGGCATCCAGTTCAGATGGACTCCGATGGTTTCGAATCCGCTGAGAGCAAATCGCGGCCAACCCCCTTCAAACCACCGGTCGCCGTTGGTTCCGGGAATGCCCAGAATGTCGCGGCCGATCTGCTGGTCGATATTCGGCTGAATCTGATTGACGTCCTGCCGGTTGTAACCGAAATGTCCGTCGACGAGGAAATTCGGAGTGAAGACATAATTGGCGGCAATCGTAGTGCTATACGTCTTTCCGTAAGTGTCGCCCGGACTGCCCCCGCGAAGGACACCACCGAGTACGTTGTCACCGAATACAGTGGGTGCAAGCACCGAAAAATCCAGTACGCTGAAGCGGCCGTACATATTGAACTGATCATTCAGCCGCCAGTCTACTTTCGTGTCCAGGGTGTTTCGGTCAAACTCGAACTTGCCCGCCGCGAAATAATTGTTCACTTCTTCGTCTGGAAATGTAGGCTCGGGAAGCATATCGAGGATTTTCTTGGCGATCGGGCTGATCCTGTCCTGGGGAATAATATTTCCTGGAAAAGCGGTTCTGCCGGATCCGTCAGCATTACCGCTATAGGGATCATAGATGGGCCTGTCGGAAGCGGACAGATCGCCCGCTCGCATTGCCATACCGGGAATGGTTCTCAAGCCGGAGGCGAATGCTCGCTCTCTGGTTCCTTCATAGCTGGCGAAGAAGAACACACTATCTTTTTTTATCGGCCCTCCAAGGGTCCCGCCAAACTGATTCATGATGTATTTCGGATTTCTTTCTCCTTCAGGATGGAAGAAGGGCGTCGCCATCAGTTTGTTGTTGCTGTTATTGGCGAAAGCAGAACCGTGAAACTCATTCGTGCCGCTTTTGATCTGCACGTTCACGGACGCTCCTCCGGCGAGACCCTGTTCTGCGTCGAAGCTGTTGGTCACAACGTTAACCGTTTCGATCGATTCAAGGGCGGGGACGTAGGAGGTGACATGTGGCAGCCAGATATTGAACCCACTGGACCCGTCGATGCGAATATCGTTTGAACTCTGAGTTGTACCTTGTGCTGAAAAAATCAAGGCTCGCGATGGGTTGGCACCGATAGAGTGCCCATCAATAGGCGGACTGATTCCGGGCAGAGTCCCCAGAAGCGCCTGATAGTTTCGCCCGAGAGGAACGGGAAGATTCGTCACCTCGACGTCGGTGATTTCAGATTTGACCTCAGCACTGTCAGTCTGGAGAACGGCGGCCTGGCTGCTTACGGTGAGTACCTCAGAAACTTCGCCCACCTCGAGGACCGCGTCGACCCGGGACACAGTGTTGAGACGAACCACGACGTTCTCCTGGATGAAGGATTTGAAGCCCGGCATTCCAATCTGCACCTGGTAAGTGCCGGTGGGGATAGACGAAAAGTCGAAGTTTCCAACCTCGTTAGATATTGTTGTTCTTGTACGCCCGGTACCTTGGTGGACGACAGTGATATCTGCCCCCGGAACTGCCGCGCCCGTCTGGTCCCTCACGCTCCCAACCAGAGAACCATACAAGACCTGGGCATAGCCATTAATGGGAAGTACCATCATTCCTGCCAGGACAAACAAGCCGATAGAACAACACTGTCTAAGCCTTTTCATTTTCGTCCTCCTCCCCTTGCGATGTGGACGAGGCAAACGGCGACCTTTCCCTGGCGGAGAAACGAAAAGATTGAACGAGGGAAATTTGTCTCAGACGAGTCCTCCCCGGATCGCTTCAGTCCCTGTCCGACATCGCATAGTTACGACAAACGAACCCTTGAAAGCTGCAACTGATATATCAGTACCAGGAACGCCGGTCAAGCATTAGATGGAAAGAATATATGAATACAGGGATAGGCTTCGCAAAATGGCCCGATTGACACTCGAGTTTGGCCTGTGCAAAGCTGGCGAACATGAACCACAATCGGATTGAGACGGTCCACTCACAGTCATCGGCTCAGCTCGCGAAGGCCGATTCGCCCGCAAGCCTAGCCGACCAGGCCTATCTACTTATTCAAGAACGGATTCTTCGAGGTGAGCTTCCCCTGGGCACGCCACTTTCCCGCCGTGAAACGGCTCGCGAGTTCCAGATGAGTCTCGTGCCTATTTCAGAGGCCTTTCAACGCCTGGAGGCAGATGGCCTCCTGGAAAGCCGGCCACGGGTTGGTACGCGTGTGCGCATTCCAACCGAAGACGATATTCTCGGAATGTACGTTGTTCGTGAGGCACTTGAAAGCCAGGCGGCTCGACTCTTCACCACTCGCGCCAGCCTGGAGGAGCGCCATGAACTCCGCCGCCTGGCAAAACAAATGGATACGCTCTTTACTCGAGCTGTCGCAAACCTCGATCCTGATTTCGTCTTCGCTGTGAATAGCTTTCACCTTCAGCTTCACATGCGCATCGCGGAAGGAGCCCGTTGCCCGGCCCTCAAGGAAGGTATTGAAAAGAAGCAGGTTCTCATCTTCAACTGGATTTATGACCTATGGGCAAGGCGACCGGTACCCCCTGATTTTCATACTGAACTGGCCCAACACCTGACCAGTGGAGACGAGCAGGAAGCAGATGCCGCCATGCGAAGCCATATCCGTTTCGGTCTCGACGAGTTGATTGCCGCTATCAGGCCCCAGACCGGGGAATGGCGACTGCGCGTCAAAGCAAATCGCTGACGATTTTTACGACCAGTAGCGATCATTTCGCCATCGATCTCGCAGTGAGGACACCGCTGCAACCCTTTAGAAGGAACCGCTGCGCACATGAGTTGCCAGTCGCGGCTACTTGGCGTTCTGCCACACATCACTCGATTCGTTGATCTCGATCCGTTGGTTTGGCTCGAGGTCTCGAAAGACCTGTTTCTTTCCGCTTGGCCAGGAAACTTGGATAGAGTCAATCTTTTGTTGTTGACCCAATCCAAAGTGAAGACGGTAAGGATCGGTAGATCCAAAACCCTCACTACCCTTGACCTCTCTGAAAACGAGGAGTGGGCCGGCTTTGATCGTAACTGACGCGCCGATGGCGAAGCGATTGCTGCTGGTCCCTACCAGGTCGATTTGAAGCCAGGCATTCTGGTTTCCTTTTTCATTC
>DATGOF010000157.1:0-5824 GCA_035306285.1 Acidobacteriota bacterium
ATGCCTTCTTTCTCTAGCGCTTCCAGGTGTGTCTTTAGTGGCCAGGGAGAACCACCATCAGGTCCTCCCAGAGCCGTCGTGATTCCCTGGCGAAGAAAGTTTTCCGGAAAAGGGATTTCCTTGATCGGTTCGACGTGTGAATGGAGATCGATAAATCCAGGCGCCAGCGCCAGTCCATCGCCATCGATAACGTGCTTGGCCTGGTTATCCTGCAACCCACCTCTGGAAACGGCTTGAATCCGCCCGTTCAAAACGGCTACATCGGCGGTGTAAGGGGTCCCGCCGGATCCGTCCACCACCAGCACATTGCGAATCAAGAAGTCAAAGGGTTGGGACTGAGCCCAAGGAGAATGACCCAAGAGAAGAACAGCCAGAACGGCGGAAAGCAACATAACGCTGGTGAAGAACAGGATTCGTTTGCTCAAGACGCCCTCATACTAACTGCTCAGTTTAAGCGGAGGCAAGTCAACTTAATCTGAAGTCCTCTTTGCCGGTGAATTGCGATGCGCCGGCGATTAAACAACACTTTGCCCGGCCGGCAGAAACCAAGCCCGGTCCGAGGCAACAAAGCCCAACCTGCGATAATAATCCCGGGCCTCCGGTGCTGCCAGCAAGAGGATACTGGTAGGGCCAACGTACTCTTGAGTGAGACGCACCAGTTCGCGACCGATCCCCCTTCTTTGATAGGAATTTCGAACCAACAGATCTGCCAAATAGGTGACGTGGGAGAAGTCAGTTAGGGAGCGGGCGAGACCAACAAGTAGCTGCTCATCCCAGGCTCCGATGATCAAACTAGCATTTCGAAACATGGCGGCGAAACGCTTTCGGTCGTCAACCGGACGCCTTTCCCCCAGACTAGTATCCTTGTAAAGATCGATAAGTTCATTGAGATTCCAGTCTCGCACGATCCGATATTCAATCATCTGAAAAGCATACTTTGCAGGCGCTTCTGAATCTAGAAGGACTCTGTGATTCGGGCATTCATGTGATAAAAAGGGAGCCTATGATTGACAGACGCAGAGCCCTCAAGAGTCTCGCCATGCTCTTGGGAGCGGCAGCGTGGAGGGGCTGCAACTCGACCGACGCAAGATTGGAGGCTGCAGAGCGGAGAATCCAGGACTTTGTGGATCGTGGTGAACTGAGAGCAGCCACACTTTCGGTGCGGCAAAGCGGATTCGAGTACAGCCGAGCGTTTGGTGAAGCCAGATCACCTAACGAAGTGTTTTTGCTTGCCTCCATTACGAAACCAATGGTGGCAGCCGGTATCATGCTGCTCAAAGATCGCGGTGAGCTCAGTCTCACTGATTCGGTATCTCGCTTCATACCCGAGTTCTCTGAGGGTCTTCGGTCGCGGGTGATTATTCGTCACTTGCTTTCACACACCTCGGGACTTCCTGACCAGCTGCCCAATAACGTCGAGCTTCGGAAACGACAGGCTCCTCTCGAGGAGTTTCTCGAGGGCGCCCTTCGCACTCCCCTCCTCTATGAACCAGGCACTGATGTTCAATACCAGAGTATGGGTTTCTTGCTGGCCTCTGAAATTGCCCGGAGAATCACCGGGACGCCTTTCCGCCATTTCCTCAGGAGTGAGTTCTTTGAACCCATGGGAATGAACGACACATATCTGGGTCTGGGCCGTTTCCAGATCTCCGATACCGCGCAATGTCAAGTAGAGGAAGCTCCGGCTCTTTATGGTGGCGGAGCCGACACTCGTGATTGGGACTGGAACAGCCCGTACTGGAGAAACCTGGGCGTTCCCTGGGGAGGGGCTCATTCTACCGGCAACGACGTGCAGACCTTTATCCGTCATTTTCTTGAGCCCGATGGTAGCGTGTTGAGACCCGAAACAGCACGCAGTATGCTCGAAAACCAGAATGCAGGTCTTCCCACTCCGTGGGGGATTGGCTTCAGAATCGAATCCTCCTGGTTTGGAACAGAATGTTCGCCCAAAACCTTCGGGCATACCGGTTCTACCGGAACAATCGCGTGGGCTGACCCTGAACGTGATTTGAGCCTGGTGTTTCTGACTACACTTCCGGCAGCCCGCTCTCGCGAGTCGCTGATCCTCCCGGTCTCCGATGAGGTCGCCGGTTCCTTCCCCCTAGTCTGATTATTCGTCCCTTTCCTGTATCACACTGGTTGCATCCGTCTCCAACATGTAGCGGACCAGGTTGGCATTAAGGGTCTTGAAACCCTGGTGTTCGAACTCAGCTTTCCCGAGTCCCCACGGCCAGCGAATTGTGCCTGAGCTAAATACCCGGGCTCCCGAATCGGTCTCGAAATAAACCGCTTCGGCTAGGCCGGGACGGTCTCCCGCTCCCACCAGCTTTCCCGAAAAGAGCACCTTGATGCTATCCTGCGGGATTTCCTTGTTCACTGAAACACCTTCCCGCCAGCCTCTCGGTGGATCCAGCTCCAGACCGCGATTGTCCCACTCATACCCGATCAGACCCGGCAGTTCGTCTCCAATGTTGAGACCTGTCCCCTGAAAGAAGGGAAGTGAATTGTCGACAACCTGGTAAGCTGGAAAGTATTCACGAGGACCCGCTTGCCAGGCTGGTTGCAATTGCGATCCGAAGGCACGACCCTCTATCGGTATTCGGATATTTCCATAAACCCGGTGCCAGGGCATGGGGGCTAGAAAATAGTTTTCGTACATAACCCCCATCAACATCGACTCAGGACGCCGGTTGTTTGACCGGAACGTAGAGGTAACAAACAGTTTGGCGTCTTCCTCCGCCAGCCGATCGATAATGGGATCGTAACGATTCTTGTAGCAGACGATCTGACGACCGAGGCTGGGCCCCCCGGGGAGGCCGGCAATGTCCTGATACCGAACCTGCCAGTAAACCAGGTTGCCCCCGAGAAACATCGTGTTCTTCCCCTGCTCGAAAATGCGTCGTTCTAGATAGTCATAGCCTTCTTTACTCCAGTATTCGTTGTGGCCAAGCACAATGAACAGAGGATACTTTTCGGTCCAGGCCGGATCTTGAGCGACATCGAAATTGCTCAGGTAGTCTACTTTATAGCCGAGAGTTTCCAACCATTGGACGTAGTAGAACTCCCACTGATGGAACTGCGAGATGGTCGGGCGGTCGAAGCTGACCATGACTGACTTGTCGGAAGATCCCAGGAAACCGGAGTAAAGACTGTGTCCACCCCAGACGTTATAGGCCTGGTAAGTATTGGTCGAAAGGACGATTGCAATGTCTCCATCCTGTGCCGGGTTAGTGACGACGATATAGGCCACTTCCTTCAGGCGCTCGCCCTGCGTCGTTACGAAATCGATACTGTAATAGCCGGAAGTCCACTCTTCGCCTGCTGCAAGACTGATCGCTGGAGGCCAGCTGCATCCCACGGCCGACACCGGTCCTAAGGCTTCTTGATAGGACACCTGGAGGGGATCGGACGAATAAACTAATTGTCGACCGTCTCCCGACGAAGCGCCCAGCCGATATACTTCGAGATGACCGTTGATCACGTTGCCGCGATCTCGTGTCGAGAGCATGATCCGGAATGTACCTCCAGGATTGACGCTGTGGCGATCGGCATATCCAAGAACCGCGTCTCCGTAGCGGTATTCATTCCGGTGTGCAATATAGCTCCTCGGAATTCCATAGCGGACTAACTGATTCGCTACAGCGGCCGTCCAGTCGGGCGGTAATATCCACCAGCCGACGATGAAGATCAAAAGTAAAAGGAGGAAAGTTACAACCAGGTAGGCTGCGGCGAACCTGATCAGTTTTCCTGTCCAGGAGGGACCAGACTTAGCCTTTACTTCATCCACGCCACTTTCCCTTCCCCCTCCAGACGTTTCCTGTGTTTACACTCTCCGCTGAAGCTCCTGCATCCCGGAGTGGACGAAGATCCTAATCTATCTGGAGGATGCCTTTCAATAGCTTCAGTGAAAGACTTGATTTGTCGAAGATCACTTGTGGCGGCGCCGGCGCTATTACGAACAGGGGCGCTCAAGACTCGGCCGGGCCAACATCTCACCCTGGCCTTGTATCCTCTACTCAACGAATCTAAGATGCTGAAATCGTGCTTTGACTTCCATGGACGCCCGTAAGAGACGCCTGTCACGAAAGGATGTCGGATGAAAGGATGTCTAGTGTATCGTCGTTTTCCTTATTTCTTGTATCTCTTGTGGACTATTCTGCTTTCCGTCGGAATGCTGGAGGGAGTACAAGCTCAGAAGCGCCCCAACATCGTCCTGGCGATGGCCGATGACCAGGGTTGGGGCGATATGGCCTACAATGGTCACCCGACATTAAAGACTCCCCATTTTGATGATCTTGCTTCTTCCGGACTCCGCTTCGATCGCTTCTATGCGGCAGCCCCGGTGTGTTCGCCGACTCGGGGCAGCGTTCTGACGGGAAGACATCCGAATCGCTTCGGATGTTTTCAATGGGGTTATTCACTGCGCCCTCAGGAAATTACAATTGCCGAGATCCTACAGCGAAACGGCTACCGAACCGGACATTTCGGCAAGTGGCATCTCGGATCTGTCCGTGCTGATAGCCCTGTATCACCTGGAATGAGTGGTTTTCAGAAATGGGTATCGGCGCTGAATTTTTTCGAAATCGATCCATGGATGTCAAAGAACGGCAAGGCCGTCCAACTCAAGGGAGAAGGATCGATGGTTACCGTCGAAGCAGCCATCGAGTTCATCCAGGAATCGATTGACGCAGATCAACCATTTCTGGCGCTGGTATGGTTTGGGTCTCCTCACAGTCCTCACGAAGCACTCCAGGAAGACAGGGCTCTTTACGCGGATCAGCCAGATGAGATGAAGAATTTTCTGGCCGAAATTACAGCAATGGATCGCGCTATGGGGCGACTGCGTGAGCGGCTCAGGGAGTTGGGGATAGCGGATAATACCGTACTCTGGTATACGAGCGACAACGGGGCAATCCCGCAGGGTTCCACAGGTGGCCTTTCTGGGGGAAAGGCTGAGCTGTGGGAAGGAGGAATTCGGGTCCCGGCTATCATCGAGTGGCCGGCAGTCTTGAAAGAGCCGAGAATTACCGACTTCCCGGCGGGTACTGTCGATATCCTCCCAACCGTCCTGGAAATTGCGGGTGTATCTGAAGACGAGGCCCTGCACCCGCTTGATGGCATGAGTCTTCTCGATTTAGTCAGAGGTGGCGGCTCTACTCGCAGCAAGCCTCTCGGATTCTGGGTATACCCGGAGTCGGGACAGCGGGTCAGAAGTGACGAACTGATCCAGCAGATGGCAGAAGAGCAGAAAGCGGGAAGGGAAGCAACAGCCGAAGAGACGCCGCCGTTTCGAACCGGCCTCTTGGATAAGGTCTATTCATCCGAGGACCGGCCCGGGCATGCCGCCTGGATAGACGGGGACTTTAAACTGCATCGAATTCCCGATGATTCCGGAACCGTTCGATATGCTCTTTTTAATCTGTCCGAGGACCCCGAAGAAAAGAGGGATCTCATCTCAGAGCTGCCGGACCGGGCTCGCGAAATGGAGAGAGCATTGGAACAGTGGCAGCGGTCGGTGATCGATAGCTTAAATGGAGTCGATTACCATCAAGCGGACTAACCAGCGAAGGAGGATCGGGAAGCAGCAGGGTAGCTATTAAGAGGGGGAACAGCAGTGTCCATTGTAGCTGGCGTTGATTTCGGAACGCAGAGCGTCCGGGTTTCGATTGTAGACAGTCATCGGGGACGTCTGGGAAGTGCCGTTGCAGAATATCCGGTTTGTCGCAGCGATGTCGATCCTGATCTGGCTACCCAGAGTCATCAGGACCACATGGACGCTCTGACCAGGGCCATGCACAGGGCACTGGGGGAGGCAGGACTAAAC
>DATGOF010000158.1:0-4800 GCA_035306285.1 Acidobacteriota bacterium
CTTTCCCGATTCAAACTGGACGGCCACCTCCCAAGTTCCTGAAAGATCCGCAACTGGTTTCTGGGGCGTCGATCGCTGAATGCCACGAGGAGCATTTCTGAAGATTTCGCTCAGGCGTCTACCAGCCACCTCTGCGTCGCCTGGACGCATTGCGGCCGGCCGGATGCGAAAGGAATGGCCGTCGCCGGAAGCATGCGAGGCGATGCGCGGCTCGCCATTCATAAGGAGGTCGTTCACTTCTCCAGCGGTGAGACTGATCTTCTCGGGATCCCATTCGACCGTCATGGTGGGGTAAGGGCTTGCACCTTCTGGATCCGCCATCTTTGTATGAACTCCGTCCACGGCCGTCACCGCCCGACTGATCTCTTCAAGCCAGGAGCGCCACTGCGCAAAAACCCCTTCGGTTCCCTGGCTCATGAGCACCTCAATAGCTGCCAGCATTCCCATGATCTCTTCTTTACCGACCTTCATTGCCCTTCCAAAGGAATGATGGGGGGCACTGTTGACCCAGGCCGCGCGAACTAGGTCTTTGCGACCGATAAGAAGGCCCGCACACTGGGGGCCACGTAGAACTTTACCCCCGCTGTAAGCCACGAGATCAGCTCCCCTGGACAGGTACACATTAGGTTTCGATGGAATCTCGGCGGCCGCATCGACTAGGATCGGGATGCCCAGCTTCCTAGCCATCTCTGCCATCTCTTCGAGACGAATCTTTCCTTTGGACTCACCCGTCCCAAGTACACCGATCATAGCTGTATTGGGGCCCAGTGCAGCGTAAAACTCCTCAGGAGAGTCAATTTCGATGATTTTGACCCCCAGCGAGCGAATCGCGTGGTCATAGGTATTACGTGATTGGCGGGGGATCACAACTTCTGTCTTGAGACCGGTCAAGTCGGGCAGCTGTTGGATGAGTTCCGGATCTCCTCCGGCAAGGCAGGCAGAGGTTGCATGAGTGAGGGCCGCGGCTGCCCCGGAAGTGACAATCGCTGCTTCACAACCGAGCAACTCTGACAGTCGTTCACCAACTTTGTCCATCAGCTCGAACAGGTTGACCTTGTATGTTGCCGCTTCAAAGATTGCCTGCTTGACTTCCGGAAGCGAATGCGAGCCACCATTGATGGTAATCGTAGCCGTCAGGCTGATGAAGGGACGCACTCCTACACGAGTGAAAACATTGGGGCCAGCGTCGGAAACCGCCTGTACCGGCTGGCTCATACCGACAGTAGGGGCTCCCACCAGGCTAGCGGTTCCGGCCATGCCGCCGAGTCGAAGCAGTTCTCTGCGGGTCCATTGAGACGGGTTCGACTTCTTGAGCATCTCTCTCCTCCCTTTGGGAAACTACAACAGGTCATCAGATCTCAGAAATCATAAGGTGGTTGTCGTTGTGGTCTCTTGAGTTTCTGGTTATCGAAGAGTAGTGCAGACAATCGGAAGGAGCAAGAGCATTTTTTTCAATTCGGATGTGCAGGGTTGCCTTTTGAATTTGAATATTGGAGGATTCGACTGCTTTTAACGAAAGGAGGTCACAATGAAAAGGTCACGAAGAAGAATTATGAGAGCCTTCCTGGCCAGTACAGCTGCCATGGTGGGCGCCACGGAAACGGCTCGTAGCGCGCAATCGGAGCAACCCAGAAAGGAAGTCCACTACCGGGGAGACAAGAGGCCTGAAAATCCTTTGTTTTCACCGGCGGTTACCTACGGCGACTTGGTCTTCATATCGGGGAAGGGAGCTCACTTTGATGGGGACATCAAGGCACACACCGATCATGTCCTCAACACCATTGAAGAAGAACTCAAGAATGCCGGCTCCTCTATGGACAAGGTATTGAAATGCAATGTTTACCTGCACGACCTCCAGGACTATCAAGCGATGAATGAGGTTTTTCGCGGTCGTTTCGGCGACAACCCTCCGGTTCGAACCACAGTAGCCTGCTACGGAGGAGTTCCGGGTGATTCACTGGTTGAGATTGATGTGATTGCCCACCGGTGACCTCTCCTCAGAGACACAGTACTCCAGTTGATGCCGGAATCCTGTGGCAACGCTGGGAGCCTGCTCCAGGATTCCGGGTTGTCTCGCGTTATCCGATTGCGGAGGTTCTTCGCTGCTCAGGGGTCAATCTGCATGTCTTGCCATAAGGGCCTGGAGATTCCATTCAAATCCCACACCACGCGGCCGCCCCGAATTGTCAGTTCACATTCCAGCTTCCGATCCCCTGGTCTTTTCCCGAGCCGGACATCCAGGAATCCAAAATTACCAGTGTGCAGGCTGAGTACGGCAACGTCAGCTACCGCCCCTTCACTCAGATGACCGAGGTCGGTGCGCTTAATAAAACGAGCGGGATTCCAGGTCGATTTTAAAATTACTTCTTCGAGAGGCATGCCGAGGTTGAGAAACTTCGACATGACATTGATCATGTCCTTCATCCCTCCGACCATACTGCTGGTGTGAAGGTCTGTGCTAATCGAATTGGGCCAGAACCCTTGCTCAGTGGCCGGTACTGCCTGGCGATACCAGAAGCTGCCACTGCCGTGGCCGACATCGAAGATAATGCCTCGCTTCTGAGCCTCAAAAAGGTAAGCATAAACTTTACCGGATTCGTCGATCATGGGAACCCGATTCAAGTAGGTATGCGTATAAATATCACCTGGTCTCAAGTGTTTGAGGACCAGTTCCTGAAAAGGTCGTTCAGGTCTAAAAGTACCGAAATCGACCATGACGGGAACGTCGGCAAGTTCCCCGGCTTGTACCGCTCGGTCCACTGGATCCCATTCCGGGCCACGGTAGTGAGCTGTCTTTATCCCAACAATATAGTCTCGAAATTGCTGGACTCGCATGGCCGTTAATTTCGGGTCCATGTCGTTTAGATCCTGCTCAACGGGTCCACCTTTCATGCCGTGACCGACGATGTTCAAAAGGGAAAGGACACGGGTTCTGGATCGGTCGATGACCTGAGACTTGAACTGGGGGAAACTTCTCCAGCCGGCACCGCCGGCATCCACCACGGTGGTCACTCCCACGCGAAGAGTGAAGCCATCGGGAGGAACGGCAGAAAACCCATTACTGAGGTAAGAGTTGTCTTCCGTTCCATAGAAAACGTGGGCGTGAATGTCGATTAAACCGGGGGTTACGTAGAGTCCCGATGCGTCAATGACAGTTTCTGCCTGGTCGGCTGGAATGTTGGTGGCTACTCGCGCGATCTGGTCTCCCGAGATGGCGACGTCCATGACCTGATTGATTTCATTTCGGGGATCGATGACATGTCCACCCTTTATAAGGATGTCGTAAGTTTGTGCCATTACGGTAATCGCTCCCGCAAGCAGAAAGATGAAGCAGGAAAGTGCGATTGAGATTGTTCTTTGCATGTTCACTGGTCCTTATCCTCCGGATCAGCGAGATGAGATCTCGCGATTCATTTCATCCCATTTTGGAGCCGCCAGCCCGTTAAGATCCCAAACCACTCGGCCGGAACGCAGCGTGAGTTCACACTCCAGTTTCTGAGTACCGTCAAATCGTCCGTTACCTACATCAATAAATCCAAAGTTCCCGCTTCTCAGGTTAATTACGGCGAGATCCGCCTCGGCTCCAACTCCAAGATGACCGAGATCCGGTCGATTGATTATTTGAGCCGGTTTCCAGGTCGATGCTGCGACAACATCTTTAAGGGACATACCCAAGTTGAGAAACTTGGATGCCACGTTGAGCATGTCTTTCATTCCGCCGTTCATGCTGCCAACATGAATGTCGGTTCCCATTGAATCGGGTGGGAATCCCTGCTGCAGTGCGGGAATCGCCTGGCGAAAAAGAAAGCTGCCGCCACCGTGACCGACATCAAAGATGAGCCCGCGCTCACGCGCCTTAAAGACGAAGGGCTTCACCTTCCCATTCTCGCCAACGATGGGTTCTCGACCTGACACGTGGGCATAAGTGTGGGTCAAGATATCGCCGGGTCTCAGATGCTTTAGCAAAAGAGCCTCCAGGGAGAGAGGCGGATCGTTGCGTCCAAAGTCGACCATGACGGGTACATTCGCGATCTCACCGGCCTTCACAGCTCGGTCGACAGGATCCCACTCGGGGCCCATATAGTGAGCGGCTTTAATTCCCACTAGAATCTGCGGGTATTCAAGGATCCTCATGGCAGTGAGTTTGGGGTCCATGTCATTTAGATTTTGTTCGACCGGGCCTCCCTTCATCCCTGAACCCACAATATTCAGAAAGGCTAGAACTCGAGTTCTCACCCGGTCAATTACCTGCTGCTTGAACTGCGGGAAGTTTCTCCACCCGGCTCCGCCGACATCCACAACTGTTGTTACCCCGGATCGGAATGTGAAGCCGTCAGGAGGGATCGCGCTGTAGCCGTTGCTATAGGAGGCATTAGGTTCGGTTCCGTAGAAGACGTGTGCGTGCAAGTCAACCAGTCCCGGAGAAACATACAGACCCGTGGCGTCAATCACTCGGTTTGCCTGACCAGGCGGAATATTACTTTCCACGGCTGCGATCCTGTCGCCGGTAATTGCAATATCCATCACCGAATCAATGTTGTTCTTGGGATCAATCAGATGGCCACCCTTTATCAGCAGGTCATACTGCTGCGCATAGGAAATGCTTCCAATCATGAGTGCCACCAACAGTAAAAGGGGACATAGAGACTTCCTACTTTTCACTTCGAACCCTCCTGCTCTCTGGCGTGGACCTTGTGGAGTGGCGCGAAATATAACACAGGCTGTCAACCGGGACAACGACTGGTTTCACATTCTGTCAGTAACATGTGATCTGTCCGGTGTGTTTGACAAGTGAAGTGT
>DATGOF010000159.1:0-5232 GCA_035306285.1 Acidobacteriota bacterium
ACTGGCTGAATAACGGTTCGAATAGGTATGCCATACTTGAGGGCAAATTCGTGATCTCTCTCGTCATGGGCCGGGACAGCCATGATCGCTCCAGTGCCGTACTCCATCAGCACGAAATTGGCAACCCAGACCGGTATTCTCTCTTGATTGAATGGGTTGATGGCATATCGGCCGGTGAATACACCTTTCTTCTCGGCTTCTTCGCTGGTCCGCTTCAAAGTGCCTTCCCTTTGCATTTCGGCTGCAAATGTAGACAGTGCGGGACCATACTCGGGATCATTACTCCATTTCTTTACCAGAGGATGCTCCGGAGCCAGTACCATAAAGGTGGCTCCGTAGATCGTGTCTACGCGGGTCGTAAAGATTTCGATGGAGGAATCCTCGTCACTCTCCACTTGAAATCGAATTCTTGCCCCGGTTGACTTACCGATCCAGTTGCGCTGCATGGTCTTGACCTTTTCAGGCCAATCTTCCAGTGAGTCCAGACCGCTCAGCAATTGTTCGGCATAGTCGGTGATTCGAAAATACCACTGCTCCAGTTCCTTCTGAATGACTTCGCTGTCGTCACGCCAGCAACGGCCATCCACCACCTGTTCATTTGCCAGCACCGTCTGGCAAGACGGACACCAGTTGACCAGACCGATCTTCTTGTAAGCCAGACCCTTCTCAAACATCTTGAGAAAAAACCACTGGTTCCAGTGATAATAGTCGGGCAAACAGGTGGCGATTTCACGATCCCAGTCATAAGAAAACCCAAGCCGCTTGCACTGAACCTTCATTCGCTCGATGTTATCGAGGGTCCATTTCTCGGCCGGAATCTGGTTTTTAATGGCTGCGTTTTCAGCCGGCAAACCGAAGGCATCCCAGCCGATCGGATGGAGTACGTTGTATCCCTGAAGTCTTTTGAAACGGGCTACGGAATCACCCAGAGAGTAATTTCGAACATGGCCCAGATGGAGCGCTCCAGACGGGTAGGGGAGCATCTCCAGCACATAGTACTTGGGACGTTCCGCCTCGGTGCTAACCGAGAAAACGGATTGTTCCGCCCATCTTTCCTGCCACTTACGCTCAATCTGGTCGTAGTTGTAGTACTGGCTCATGAACCTGGCTCGCTTTCCCCTTTCTTGATCTGCGAAAGGACAATTCCTCGCTGGGCCTGATACTTTCCCTTTCGATCCCGATAGGAGACGGAACAAGTCTCCTCTGCACAAAGAAATACCAGCTGGGCGATTCCCTCTCCTGAATAGATCCTCACAGGAGCCGGTCCTGTATTTGAAATAGACATGGTGACTAGTCCCTCCCATTCCGGTTCAAACGGAGTGACATTCACCAGAATCCCACATCTTGCATATGTCGACTTGCCCGTACAGATGGTTAGAATGTCTCGCGGTATTCTAAAATACTCAACCGATTGAGCCAGAACAAACGAACCCGGTGGAATCACACAGGTGTCTCCTTGGTAATCCTCAAAGCGATCAGGGCTCAAATTCTTAGGATCGAGTGGAGAACAGTCTTCCTGTCTGAAAAGCTTGTAATGTCGATCAACTCTAAAATCATACCCGTAAGAGGAAGGTCCATAGGAGATGGTTCCAATACTCAGGAGCGATTCTTCAAAGGGTTGAATCATCCCTTCCTCTTTTGCCATTCGAACAATCCAGTGGTCCGGCTTAATTCCCATTGTGCTCTTCCTGAAGGCTAACCGGTCCTTACCCGGTCGGCACCAATACCCGAGGTTTTCTGTTCCTGAGAATTGGTGAGTCTATCATATCCCGCTGCCGCGAAAGAGACGGGTGGAACTGGCTTACCGGCTCAGGTGGTTGCTGGATAACAGCGTTTCAAAACTGCGCGAAATCTTCGACGATGCGAACCGGAACAGGAATAAACGTGAGGATAAAAATAATAAGCCCGACAACAGCCGCTAGGATTCGCCCGCGGCCCCGAATCGGAGCGTCGATATATGGTCTGGGGTGCCTGAAACCAATAAAGACAAGAACCAGTGCAAACACCAGATAACCGAGAACCGGCCACGAGTAGAAGCTCAATGCTATCAGAGCCACAAAAGTGAGATAAGAGACGATTCGGTGAATCCTGGCTCCGAACAAAGCATAAACAACATGTCCGCCGTCCAACTGGCCGACGGGCAACAGATTGAGGCTGGTAGCCAGCATACCAAACCAGGCCGCCCATCCGACCGGGTGCAAGTGCAGTAAGATCTCGTCACCTGACCCGAACCAAAGATACGCACCAAGCTGGAACAAGAGCGGCTCGCCAAACTCGAGCATGAACCCGATGTCCTTCGGCATGGGTTCTTCGCGCGAGAAACTCAGTCCGATAATCAAGGCTGGAATAATCAATATGAACCCGGCGATCGGTCCAGCGAGTCCAACGTCGAAGATCTGATTACGGTCCCGGAACAGAGACTTTATCTTGATAACGGCACCGAACGTACCAAAAGGGACAATTGGTGGAGGAGCCGGAATCACGTACGGCAGAGTAGCCCGAATTCCGTAGACGCGGCAGGTGACGTAGTGACCCATTTCGTGGGCCAGCAGGATGGCGAGTATCGTCACGCTGAAGGGCCAGCCTATAAAAATGATAGAGGGATCCCTGAACAACCTTTCCAGATACGCCTGTTGCTCACCGGATGAGCTGAGAAAGTTGATAAAGAGAAAAAAGCCCGCTCCGGTTGTAGTTAAGACGGTGAGAAGAAATAAAATCAGAGGCAGCAGGTATCTTGTTTTCTCTGGCTCGCCGGAATGATAGGAAGGAACAGACGTTCCGGCAGGGTACGAGGCTGGAACCGGTTCGGAAGCTCCCTGTTGAAAGTCCTGTTTCAAAATCGAACCATTATTCGTTGAATCGAATCTCCTTACCGGGTTTGAAGCGAACTGTTTTCCCAGGGGGAATAGGCACCTCAGCACCAGTTCGCGGGTTCCGTCCAATACCGCTTTTCCGTGGTTTGACGACGAAAACTCCGAACCCTCGTAGTTCGATCCGCTCACCTCGCTTCATTGCCTGCTTCAAGGCATTGAAGAAAGAATCTACAGCCACTTCGGCCTTGACTTTGGTAATGCCCATCTTTTCAGAGACGCGACTCACGATATCTTGCTTGACCACGCTGTATTCCTTCCTAACTTATTAATATTACTCTACTTTCATCTTACAGGAGTTTCAAGCTGGAGATCAAAAATCCAAATACACGAGTGGTACCCCTGGCTCAGTGGCCCTCCCCGCATGAATTGCGGCCTGTCGGGCGTCGGGTTTTTCCCGGCATGATGCCGGCAAGATACTTGTCTCAAGATGACGGGTATGGACGGCTGTTTCACTCCTCTGCGTCCTCCGCACTCTGTACTTAAAATCGACCGACAGGGGGATGCCGGTCGTTGTGTCGAGACAGGGTATTCTCAGGATACGAAGGCCGGGGTTAAGCGAGCAGTTCGTTCGTGATGGTCTTCAGGCAAGGATGTACGTCCTGAACGGTTGCAATAAGGACATCGGAATTCGATTACGCCTTCTGAATATTCGATTGAGATGACTGAACAATCATCCACCGGACACGGAATCGATTCATTCAACAGATAGCGTTCCATGAAGTACGCCAAGTCCAGGCTTCTCCAGGAAGTAATCGGTCTACGCTGACGCCACACAAATCCATTGGCACAGCCTGGACAGGAGACTTTCAGTTGTGCAGCGCCCGATTCCGTATAGTCGAGACGGATGTCGAAAGATTCACCGCAGTGAATGCACTGAGGCGCTTCGTCTCTTCCTCCAGTACCAAAGTACTCTCGAGCGATTTCTTCCTTTTCCTCTTCGGAATAGCCCAGCAAAATGTCAGTCACTGTTTCTTCCTTTTCCCGTTGACTATTTTACTGTCGTCGCGGCTTCAGCAACCAGCGCGCGCAATACTTCAAGATTTCTGCGATCGGCCTCCAGACCATTTTCTTTAGGTGTTTCTAAAATCTTCGGCACAGCTGCAAACGACTCCTGGGCGAGAATCCACCGAAAAGCCTCCAGTCCGATCTCTCCCTGGCCAATATGCGCATGACGGTCAACCCTGGATCCCAATCCCTTAACACTGTCATTGAAATGAAACACCGCCAGCCGGTCCAGGCCAACAACCTGCTGAAATTCATCGAATGTGATTCTGCAGGTTTCCTGGTTCCGAATATCATAACCGGCCGCAAATACGTGGCAGGTATCGAAGCATACGTAGAGCTGGTCTCCCCACTTGCAGGCCGCCAGGATATCCCTCAGGTGTTCAAAGCGGTAGCCCAAGTTGGAGCCTTGCCCGGCCGTCGTCTCCAGCGCAATGCGAACGCGGTAACCGACTGTCTGTTCCAGGATGATAGCCAGAGCCTCTCCGATTCGCCGAATGCCGGCCGTCTCTCCGCTGCCCATGTGGGCACCGGGATGAGCCACCAGATAGTCCAGCCCAAGTGCCTCTGAGCGATCCATCTCATCGAGAAATGCATTGATTGATTTTCGCCAGAGCGACTCTGAGGGCGAAGCCAAATTAATCAGATAGGAATCATGCGCTACAATCGAACGGAGGTTAGCTTCCTCTTGGGCCTGCCTGAAGGCCTGGATCTCCTCCTGGGAGAGTCTTTTCTCACTCCATCGGTTAGCATTCTTAACGAAGATTTGTAGAACGTTACTGTCGACGGCCAGAGCCCGTGCAATGGCCAGGTGTTTCCCCCCGGCGACTGACATGTGGGCTCCCAGAAGTGGCGCGTCTACTCGCTTGAGGCTAATCAAATCGTGCTCCCCAAAGATCCTTCGCCCACCTCGCGAGGAGAAATGAAAACTCCACTGCTTTCGCTCATCTTGTAGCAAGCATTGTAGACGCAGCAGCCCGATGAAACTCGCTCTGTATGACTAAAGCCCACTTCGAGATCAGACCCCAAATGACGCCACCCGCACAACGCAGCGCCAGAATTGACGGGCAGGAGCCCCATAAGGTTCATCTCACCAGCCTGAACACGGTCGGCCGCCCTGCCTCAAACGGCCATCGTCGATCACAGGGAACTATCCCCGCTGCTTCCAGGCTTCTTCACGATCCTAACATGACTTTATGCGGCGTGCTGATAGCCTCTTTTCTTTCCAGAACCCCCACTAGAATAAAGGTCAAAAAGGATGCAACAAGAGCAATCAGAGAGGGCGTTACCGGCAACTGCACCGCTGCCGACCGAACCACGAGCTCGAGTCCAGCGCTTAGAATGATTCCGACCAGCA
>DATGOF010000160.1:0-2590 GCA_035306285.1 Acidobacteriota bacterium
ACCTGCAGGCGATCATTTCCTCGGGGAATAATGACACGACGCCCGCGAAAGATCATAGCGACCAGCGAGTTCATCGGCGGAGGAGCCTGATCAAGCTCTTTGAGGGTCTTCCCTACCACCCAGCTGTCCCTTTCAATGGTCATTCCAAATAGTCGCACTCTGCCTTCGGCGAAGCTGAAGATGTCGGAGACTCCGGGCAACCCAATCACTTCCAGGATACGGCGAGTTGTCTCGCTGTCGGGATGGATGACAAGGTCGACCCCGAGAAGCTTGCTCCGGCAGATTGATTCCCATCTCTCGACTTCGTGAGTTCGCAGTCGAGCAACTTTGATGCGAATGTTGGAAAAGGCCTGGGCAATTAGACAACCCAGGACGTTCACTTCATCACTGCTCGTGACAGCGATGAGCATGTCGGCTGTGATCAAACCTGCCCGCTCGAGAGTCTTTATGCTGGCAGCGTTGCCGCAAATGATCCTGGCGTCGAGCAGTTCGTCGAGTTCAGCACACCGCTCCTCATCCTGATCGATCAGAGTCACCTCATTCTTCTCGCGGATGAGCCGCCGGGCAACGAGTCGTCCGACCGCACCTCCTCCTAGAATAATTACTCGCATGTGAGGGTCAGTCTAGCAAGACCGGCTGCAGACCGTGAAATTAATCTGTCGGCTGGCATCACGTACAGGAACTTGTCAAATTGCACTGGTCTATTGGGATCTGTAGTATGCTAACGACATACATCGCAGAAACTCTGCCGATATTGCCATTGGATAGCCTGTGCGCGAGTGCAGGGGGTGGGATCAGGAAGGTTGCTGGAGGAAAAAGGGGCCAGCCGGCTATCAGATCTGCAAGAAAGAAATGAAATAGAACTCTAGAGACAAGGGACAGATGCGCTTAAACGAGTATTACGAAAAACAAGAACTCACCATTTCTTTCGAAATTTTCCCCCCAAAGACTGAGGATGGTTTGAGGCAGCTGGAAGCTCGACTGTCTCGTTTGATCGAGCTTAATCCGTCATTCATCTCGGTGACATATGGCGCCATGGGCAGCACTCGGAGCCGGACTCTGGAGATCGCGTCAAAGATTCGCCGTGAATATGGCATGGAAACCGCACACCATCTTACCTGCGTGGGTGCAAACCGGCACGAAATCCAGAAGGTTCTGGAAGGGATTCGTGCGGCCGGGATCGAGAACATAGTCGCCTTGCGCGGTGATCCTCCCAAAGGCGAAACCAAGTTTCAGGCTCCGAAAGACGGGTATTCGTACGCCGTCGAGCTAGTAGAGCACATTCGTAATTTCGGTGGATTCGGTATAGCGGTTGCCGGATATCCAGAGAAACATATAGAGGCTTCTGATTTTGAAACAGATCTCTACTATCTGAAAGACAAAGCCGATGCCGGCGCGGATGTCATCATTACCCAGCTTTTTTACGACAACAGCTACTTCTATCGTTTTGTTGAGCGATGTCGAGCCATTGGGATTAGACAACCCATCGTTCCAGGACTGCTGCCGATTTTGAACGTTCAGCAGATTCGACGCATTACGAGCATGTGTGGGTCATCTATTCCGGACAGCCTACAGAACGAGTTACAGGCAGTCGAGAACGATGAACCCAAGGTAATGCAAGTTGGAATCCGTCATATCACGCGCCAGGTTCAGGACCTTCTTGAGCAAGGCGTTCCAGGGGTCCATTTTTACGTGCTGAATCGATTCTTTCATATAGCGGAAATTATGGCCGAACTGGGCTTCACCGTCAGAAAGCCGCAGCCTGCTGAGGCTCATCCGGAGCTCTAGTCCCACTCAGAACGGCGTCCACATGGTGGCATAGGCTTTCTTGGCGGCGCGACCATTCAACAACTACGGGACGCGAGCGGAATGCCCGTGCAACCCTTCTTCCGGGAGGGATGACATAGTCTCAAGTGACCCAATCCTGGCAGCTTAGTGCCGCTTGGGGATAATCAGGTCCGGTTGAGTTAGGTCCTGCTGCCACTCAAAGGATTCCAATACCGTCTGGAAGGCTGAAAAATGTTCTTTCAGGATTTCAGGTCGCTGCGAAGATAGAGAAATATTGACAAAAAACTCTGGGACCGAAGTGATGGCAAGAATCTCTTGTTGCCGCTTGGGGCAGTTGAAATCGAAAAGTTTAAATCGAGAATCGATGTCAGACTCCCTCGCTGCATATTCGCCAAAAGGGCAGTTCTCTTCGAATGCCTGGCTGATGATCTTTACATAGTCTTCCACGGTCTGATTGGAACGGCGCGGCTCCAGACGGACGCTGATCAGACTGGGAGCACTTCGCCAGTCTTCACCATTCGGATACAAGATGAAGTTAGCCAACTGGACAGCCGCGGTCGTATCCAGAATCCACCCTTCCGGTTCAACCAGCTGAATAGCGAAATTTCGCCCGCGTAAATGAACGGTTCGCCCCTCCTCCAAGGGTTGAGCAAAGCCGATCAAGAGGGATGGGAACAACAGGCATTGCACGGCGAAAAGTCTATCACGCAATTGAGTTTCACGGCGTTGTCGGATATCCTAAACCGGTCCCGAAGCCCGGGCAGCTACGCTTTTTACTTTTTGCAGCAATTGTAGCCTGAGA
>DATGOF010000161.1:0-5151 GCA_035306285.1 Acidobacteriota bacterium
AGGAACGCGGCCGGCGACTCATACGAATTCATCTCCAGAACGTCGATGAAGGTCTGAAGGAGCTCCTTTCGCTGCTGCGATCAGGTTCCGGCCTTTCCACTGTCTCCAGTTCCGATTCTCGAAACGCCTCTACTACCCGGTAGCTTCTCCGCCCGATCCCATTGGGGGCTCAATTGGGGACAGGCCCCAGCTTGGCTGTGCGGGAGCTCGGTTAGGGGAGTCCAATTGGGTCCAACTGGGGACAGGGTCCAACTGGGGACAGGCCCCGGCCTGGCTGTGCGGGTGGGCTCGGTTGGGGTACTGGGGATTCGATTGGGGACATCCAATTGGGGACAGGCTTCTATCGCCCCGAGATTGTCGCTCTGGCTGCGGTGTGCCCACTCTAGAAATGCTCGATGGGCAATTCACTCGTGCACTTTTTGTCAGGCAAGCTCTATTAAATAGGGCGGTCCTTAGAGACGTGTGGCAGACGCTGGGTGAAACCAGTCCTTTTGCGCAGTCGTCGGCACGAGAGGAGATTGATTATGACGGAGAAAATAAATTTTGTCAGACTTCCGTGGCTTCTACTTTTTCTCTTTTTTCTCGGAAAGCTCATCGTAGGAGCGGCCGGCGGTTCCTATGAACTGTCAAATCGCCTATTTGCGATGGTTCCTTTAACAATCCATCTCTGTATTGTCTGGGGAGCCCTGACGAAGGCTCAAAAAAGGCAGGGTATCGGATCTGCTGCAGTTACAGGATTCTTGATCGCTGTCTTTGCGCAGACTCTAATTTTGGTTGGCACTGTCGTGCCCTATACCGTAGGAATAGAGACTCCGTTCACAAATCCGGTGGCGATTGTCGGGCAATCACGCCCCCTGACGATGGGCGAAATCCTGGGCGGGCGAATTGGAGGCTTAGTCGTAAACTCAATAATCGGGATGCTCGCCGCAACAATCGGATGGCTTCTAGGCTCATTAATTCCATCTCCACGACATGTCTAAAAATGTAGACTACAGGCACGGGCGATTGATCGCTTGACTGGCGCTATTGTCATACCATGAGAAATATTTCAGCGTGTGTGAACGTCCCGACTGAATTAGAGCCTTTCTTTTCTTCTGGCTGATCTGAAAGTCAGTTGTTCGGACCCCAAGAGTATCGATGTAAATTGTTCGCTGCCAGTCATCACTGTGCAGGTGCTGGTTTTGCTGGCTTTCCAGCACGGTTTCAATCAGGGCCCATGTAAAATCGAAGAAATTGGAAATCTGGTGTCGGATGGGCTTGGACCCTTCTCTAAAGGCAGTGATTTCGCGGCCGGAATCAAGTCGAAACCCAAGTGTTTCGCGATTATACACGTAAGGGTTTACTCGTACGCGCCGATTCAGCCTCTCATAGTAGGGAGTGGGGCGCGCATGTAATGCCTCCCTCCCCTCTTCGATAAACTCTAGCCGGTCAAAAAGCTTGATCGGATAGTTTTCGAGCAAGCCACCATCGACATAGTACTCGCTGCTTGACGATCGAAATGCTGTGAAGAAAAGGGGAATCGACATCGATATCCGAATAGCCTCCGCTATCTGTGTGGAGGGAGTGTGACGCCTCGAGAATACCTCTCCGAAGCGGGTGGAAAGATTGACACCATAGACGTATAAGCTTAAGAATCCCTCATCTTTCCGATGCCACAACTCACGAAAAGTGAGTTCCGCGTTTCCCGTCTTTCTTGCAATGAGTTCAGCAACCCATTCGCGGAATCGGTCGCCCTTGTACCAACCGAATCGGGTAAGCAGCCGCCTGGTATCACGAATGATACCCCAGTCATCGTCAAGCAGACTTCTGAAATCGATCGACGAGAGAACACCATTCATCTCCTCGAGTGAATAACCTAGCGCGAGAAGGAGGGCATTCACTGATCCGGCGGAAGTACCGCCGACCCTGACGATTCGATCCAGAATTCCTTTTTTCTGGAGAACCTCTAAAGCTCCGAGGTAAGCAAGTCCCTTGACACCACCTCCCTCGAATACGAGATTGCGAAACGGATATTCATGATTAGCCGCAGTCAATCCACACCTGAAACTGAGTTCTCTGGCTGGTGAATGTGTCAGTTTTCGACCACAGACCTAAACACCTCGGCCGCGTGTGCGTTGACACTTCGCCTTTTAATTTGCAACCACTTTCCGCCACCTTCAACGACCTCACGATAAATTTGATTCACTGTGGAAAGCGCTTCTAGCTTGCCCATCGGGTCGGCTACATCTACGAGAATGGTCGGGCGTCTGAGGGACGCAACAAGATCCGGCACGTCAAATTTCTGCAATACACCGGGAATAACATCTTCGAAGACCCTGCGATGAAGCCGGTTCTCAACCACGCTTCGGTAAGAGATTAACATTCTCTCGAGACCAATCTTCTGGATTCTGTCATCCACGACTGCTGTAAAGAGCAAAGGCAGGCAACCTCCCTCAACGCCAATTGCCGATATTCTGTTACTGTCGACCTCGTCTCGTCTGGATAGAAAGTCGAGTGCTCTTCGGATATCTTTCATTCGTTGTCCGATGAGTGGTTTATTGATCAGCAGGGAGGTCATTGCGCTGTCGTAGTCGCCGAAATAACGTGGAAAGTCGTTCGCTTGGTCCTCGTCGTGATGATAAGTCTCGCCCATTCCCCTCAGATCGACTGCCAAAACTACGATTCCCTTGAGAACAAGGCTCTCTATATCTTCAGTCACTCCTCCCTGCTCCGATTTTCCTCTTCCATGAACGTAAAGGAGGCCCGGTTGAGGGGAATTGATGGATCGGGGAATAAACAGCAGAGACGGGATTGGAATTCCTGGCTCGCTTTCGAAGACAAGCTTTTCTATCGTGTATCCATCTCGATCAATTGTGCCAAAGGTTTCTGTATTGAACTCGACGTTATCTGAGTCGGCCGAGTAATTTGTCACATGCTGGACGCGTCTCTTTAGTTCAGCAGGATAGGAGGCATCGTGGATGGGCGGCAGGTCAGGATTAAGATTGCGAGCTCTCTTTAGATTTAGCGTGTAAACCGTCTCCCCTCCTAGTGAGGACGCGACTTGTCCGGAATCCGTACAGTAGAGCTCATCCTCTGTCGCTAGTTGAACTTCGGGTTCAGTATCCGATTCAGAAAGCTCGCCCTTCAACCAGCGATCGAACCACTGGTAAGCCGCCAATCTTCTCGGTTGGGTGAAGCCGTGTCCATCGTCAGCCGTAACCATGGCTACACGTTCAGGCATTCCTAGCCTTTCATATACGCTTCTTGCTTCAGAGTATGTTTGGCGGGCACCGGCAATCGAGAAAAAGTCTCGAATGGCTGAAAGAATCAAATATGGTTTCGGAGCAAAAGCGTGGACGAAGTCAGCGTGATCGAGACCGGAATGCAGCCAAGGCAATAGGACCTGCTCCGCATCCTGTGGGCCTATCGTGGCGAGCAGTCGTTCCCAGGACGTGAGGTAACAAGAGGGAGCGGCTACTGCTATTCGGTCATCGAGTGCGGACAGGTAAGCCGTGTGAGTCCCTCCACCCGAGTTTCCGCTGCAACCAATGCGCTCGGGATCGACTTCAGGCCGGGAAATGAGATAGTCGAGTGCTCGAATACCATCCCAAATTGTATAGCGCGCCAGATTATCCCCTATGAGAAGACACTGGATACCCATCAAGGTGTGTTCCGTAGTCGAGCGAAATACTTTTGAGTCCCGGAAATCGCTGTCATACATCTGGATACGTTCGCCCTGACCCACTGGATCCCATGCCAAAGCCACGTAACCCTTTAAAGCGAGAGAACCTAACATCTGTTGCCAAGTCGGATTGGATTTTCCGCCGAGCTCATGTCCAAGAGGGTAGAGAATGGCTGGGTAGGGGCCTTCTCCGACGGTCGGGAGATACAGATTTGCGGTCACGTAAAATCTGGGCTGGCTTTCAAAGATGATTTTTTCGATCTTGTATCCCTCACGTTTGATCTCACCAACCTTGCGAGCATTCAGAGGTGTCTTTTCAGGAAGTCCCCCAATTGCCGCAATCATCGTCTCGCGAACGTATTTTCTCCTTTTCTCGACATCTAAAAGTGTCCGCCAGGAGGCGACCGTTTCCTTTCGTTGATTCAAGAGTTCTAAAGCTATGCCATGGACATGGTTTGGGAGAATTGAACGGATTTCACGAAAATCCTCCATATTGGACACGAAATCCAATCGCTCCTGAGCGATCACTCCTGCGGTCGCCAGAATTAAGACAAGCGGCAAGGTTGCAAATACACGCAAGCGTTCTCTCATTTCACCTCCTGATTGAGGGCCATCCGAAAGCGCCCCGCCTCCGAAATCTCCCTCGGTAAGCTAATCGTTCGACTACCTCACGTCAAGAGATTCAATGGCGAGCAGGCTCTGATCCAGAAGCTACGGAACTGAAGAGGTGGCCGGTGGGGCCAGGCCACAATGACGGTGACCGGTGGGGCCAGGCCACAATGACGGTGACCAATGGGGCCGGGACCAATGGGGCCAGACCTCTATCGACACGGCTCGGGCCAGTGGGGCCAGGCCACAATGACGGCTTGGGTGGCCGCATTGGGCCGGGAGCAGCATTGGAGCCAGGCTCTGTTTCCTCTGGCTCGCCTTCTTTGAGACCAAATCTTTGTCATGGCCGGCGCCGTGGCAATGTCAACAATCACTCCCAATTCGGGTGGCGCGGGAGGCCAGCAACCACGGGGAGAAACTACAAGTACTGGTACTGGGGACAGGTACTGGTACTGGGGACAGGTACTGGGGTACTGGTACTGGGGACATACTGGTACTGGGGACAGGCCCCTATCCAGTCCTTGGCCGGTGCACTGTCATTTCGGCCTATTCTGCCGGCGGTGCGATGCATCAGTGTAAAGAGGACGGCAGTGTAAAGGGGACGGCAGTGTAAAGGGGACGGGCCTCTATTCCTGTCAGTGACGCATCAGTAAAGGGCCAGGCCCCTACGCCTGCCTGATTCGAACGACTGAGGGGGTTGCTATTGGGGACAGGCCCCTACATCTGCTCTACGCCTGTGTACCCGACGCCCGCCCTCTACCCCCTGCCTTCTTCTTTTTCGCCTTGGTGTCGCCCCGGTAAGCGATTGGAGGCGCCTAGAAGGATCCATTGTTTGGGCTAGGTTTGCGTCACGGCCCCCGCGATGAGGATCGGCACAATCA
>DATGOF010000162.1:0-6770 GCA_035306285.1 Acidobacteriota bacterium
TCGCTGTTTGAACCTCAGCAACCTGGGCGGCTGGTCGTCACTTCCACGGAGTCTTGGCGACCTTGTCGGTTTCTCCTAATCGCAAAAGAATCATCCCAAGGCGAACAATCGTCGAACATCATGAATTTGATGAATGAAAACAATCCAATAATCCAAGAGGTGTCGTTTTATGGCCGAAGCAACTGAGCCAAAGGAAAAAAGAAAAAAGAAAGATAATGGTGAGGCGCTGAATATTCAGGACCTCAAAGAAATGAATATTCAGAGTCTGAATAAAATCGCCAAGGAACTCGAGATCGAAGGCGCTGCGAGTATGCGCAAACAGGAACTGATCTTTCAGATCCTTAAAGCGCAGACCGAAAGAAGCGGTCTGATCTTCTCCGAAGGCGTGCTTGAGACTTTACCAGACGGGTTTGGCTTTCTCCGCGCTCCCGAATATAACTACCTGCCCGGGCCTGACGATATCTATGTTTCTCCTTCTCAAATACGCAAGTTTGACCTTCGAACCGGTGATACGGTTTCCGGTCAGGTCCGTCCTCCCAAGGATGGAGAGCGGTACTTCGCGCTGATCAAAGTCGAGGCGATCAACTTTGAGCATCCTGACGTGGCTCGCGAACGAACGTTCTTTGAGAACCTTACACCGCTCTATCCGCAGGAAAAGATCCGGCTGGAGACTACTCAGGATAATCTCACCGGGCGCGTCATGGACTTGATGAACCCGATCGGAAAGGGCCAGCGCGGCTTGATCGTTTCACCGCCGCGTGCTGGTAAGACGATGATCCTTCAGAGTATCGCTCACTCGATCGAGGTGAATCACCCGGAAATGGTGCTGATTGTCCTGCTGATTGACGAAAGGCCCGAGGAAGTCACCGATATGACTCGGTCGGTGCGCGGCGAGGTGGTCAGCTCCACCTTCGATGAGCCAGCATCCAGGCACGTCCAGGTGGCCGAGATGGTGCTGGAAAAAGCCAAGAGACTCGTTGAGCACAAGAAGGATGTCGTCATTCTGCTGGATTCGATCACGCGTTTGGCTCGCGCCTACAACACGGTTGTACCTCCCTCCGGAAAGGTTCTCTCGGGAGGTGTTGATTCGAATGCCTTGCAGCGCCCGAAGCGCTTTTTCGGCGCCGCCCGCAACCTGGAAGAGGGTGGCAGCTTGACGATCATCGCAACGGCCTTGATCGATACGGGAAGCCGTATGGATGACGTCATCTTCGAGGAGTTCAAGGGTACCGGCAATATGGAACTGGTCCTGGATCGCCGCCTTGTCGACAAACGAATCTTCCCTGCAATTGACATCAATCGCTCCGGCACTCGGAAGGAAGAACTACTGCTCGACAAGGAAACACTGAATCGGGTTTGGGTACTGCGAAAGGTCCTGAATCCGCTTTCTGTCACCGAATCGATGGAACTGCTGCTCGACAAGCTCTCCAAGACGAAGAACAATGAAGAGTTTCTCAAGTCGATGACGCAGGGATAAATCGATCGAGACGTTTCCCACTAAGCCTGAATACGTCACTGAAAATACAGATGACTTAGAAGGGTCCTGGCTGTCTGGCGAAGGTGGTCCGTCCCGGGTGGGCCAGAATGACATGCGGACCGCGTGCAATGCGATGACTGTCCTGCGCCTGCAGGCAGAATGCCTTCTCAGCGTCGGGAGAACGACTCTTAATTCCGCCCGCGTCAGACCGGTTCTGCGTCCAGCCGTTCTCTCCATTCCTGGAGTACCTCCCGAAGCATTCCCGATATCGATTTCTGGGGATACCAGCCCGTGACTCTCATCAGCTTTCCTGAATCTCCAACCAGGTGGTCTGGTTCTGAAGGGGAGGGAGTGGAACGGATCTCATAATCGATTTTGGTCAGGGCAAGTAATTGATCGAGGATTTCCTGGATCGAGAGTCCTTCGCCGGAAGCTACATTATACGTTTCTCCTTCCACGCCCCTTTCCAGCAACTGAATATAGGCTTGCACGACATCCTGAACGTGTAGAAAGTCACGGACCGGCCGAAGATCTCTAACTTGGAAATCGCCTCCCCGACGCCTTTCCAGCTCGGCTACCCGTCGGGCGAAGTCGGGGATAACATAGCCGACCGGCTGCCCCCGGCCAGAATGGTTGAAGGGGCGGGCGACCAGAACAGGCAAACCATAGTCCCGCCCATATTGAAGAGCAATCTGTTCGGAAGCCCACTTCGATACTCCGTAGGGAAGCCGTGGTTTGATCGGGCCATTTTCACGAATTCTCGTCCGATCGTTCCTCGGTTCGTACACCTGAGCCGAGCTGACCACCAGAATGCGAGGCTTCAAGTGTGCTTCGCGGAGGCTTTCCAGAAGGTGTGCAGTCCCCAGACAGTTGACGTGATAGCACTCACGTGGCTTCGTCAGTGAAAGTGAGGGCCTGCTGAAGGCTGCCAGGTGATAGACGTGGTGAGGGCGTACCGAGCGCACCAATTCGCAGACCGCCGAATAGTTGGTGATGTTGCATCGGTGGTAGTTGCATCCAATCTCTTGCAGCGCCGGGGCTGGATGAATCCCAAAGCCCGAAACCTCGAAGCCTCGAAGCCGGAGGGCTCTCGCCAGATAAATGCCGACAAAGCCTCCCATCCCCGAGACCAGCGCTCTCATTGTTTCAGTCCTTCTGCCCTGATGCTCCGCTGAAGGAGTTCCAAATCAGAACGGGCCATCATTCTGGCTAGTTCCTGAAAATGCACCTCCGGTGCCCATCCCAGGACGTCACGTGCCTTACTTGAGTCGGCCACCAGATGTTCGACTTCAGCCGGTCGTATAAGATGGGGATCTATCCGCACGTACGGGCGCCAGTCCAGATCCATATATGCAAACGTGGCTTCTACGAAGTTTCGCACGGTGTGAGCGATCCCGGTTCCAATGACATAGTCGGACGGCTCTTCCTGCTGAAGCATCAGCCACATGGCACGTACATAATCGCCGGCGAAGCCCCAATCTCTGGCCGCATCCAGGTTTCCGAGCCGCAGCTCATCGGCAAGACCGAGTTTGATCATGGCTGCCGTGTGAGAGATCTTGCGAGTCACAAATTCCTTTCCTCGACGGGGTGACTCGTGATTGAAGAGAATGCCTGAACAGGCAAATATCCCATAGCTTTCCCGGTAATTGACGGTGATGTAATGACCGTAAGCTTTGGCGACTCCATAAGGACTGCGGGGATACAGAGGCGTATGTTCATTCTGCGGTGACTCCTTCACTTGGCCAAACATCTCGCTGCTGGAGGCCTGATAGAAACGAATGGAAGGATTAATGTGGCGGATTGCTTCCAACAAACGGGTTACGCCCAAACCCGTAAACTCCCCTGTCAATACCGGTTGCTCCCAGGAAGTCGGGACGAAAGACTGGGCGGCCAGATTGTATATTTCCGCGGGCTCGACTTCTTCGATTAAGCGAATCAAGGAAAGTTGATCAAGTAGATCGGCCTGCCTCAATTCGATCTTTCCGCGCAGATGCTTGATCCGTTCAAAGTTTTCAGTACTGGCCCGGCGAGACATGCCCACGACACGATAATTCTTGGAAAGGAGAAACTCGGCCAGATACGATCCATCCTGTCCCGTGATTCCAGTAATGAGGGCAGTTTTCTTCAATGGTTTTCCCTGGCTTCCTTTCAGAGCTGCAACCGGATGTGCCGGCCTAACAAAAATGATGAAGACTATAACAAATGTATGTTAGACTCTACATCGGGAAGATAGGTAAATGAAGATCAACAGTTTTCTCCGGTATTGGTGGCCTCTATAAAATAGACCCCCTGCCGGAGGACTGTCGATCTCCATGAGCCTGCAGTATAAACTCGATCAACGGGCCGTGAAGACAGTTCTTCACGGCCCTTTTTTGTTGTGCGTAAAAAAGCGGAATTTCTTGCAAATTGGGCGACGTAAGTTCTATGGGAACCTCGAAAATCGATCACAAGTCAGTTCTGGCCGATCTGCTCACACCGGTGTCGGCATACCTCAAGGTGGCCGGGGCCGCTGATCGGGCGTTCTTGCTGGAGTCGGTTGAAGGTGGAGAAAAGATTGGCCGTTACTCCTTTATCGGAGTCGAACCACGAAGTAGTTTTGACGGCACCTTTGCCGAATTTCGTGAGAAGTTTCCAGAGCCGGAACCTCCCCAGAGCGGGTTGCCCCCATTTGCCGGTGGCGCGGTCGGAGTATTTACATATGACATGGTTCGAGAACTCGAGAGGATCCCGGACCTAAAAGAGAATGCCTTTCAGTTGCCCTCGGTGATGATGGACTTTTACTCGACCATTCTAGCTTTCGACCACGTTCGTCACGAGATCACCATCATTTCTCGAGAAGGAAAGGATCGCATCCGGGAGATTGAAGAGCGCCTGAGAAACCGCCATCTTTCTGTCTCATTTTCAGACCTTGAACCCGGGGTCGAAGGGGCGACTACGAAAGCATCTTCGACTCTCGAACTCCGCTCAAGTTTTACCCCCGAGCAATTCATGTCGGCGGTAGAACGTGCCAAAGAGTACATTCGAGCCGGAGATATTTTTCAAGTTGTGCTTTCTCAACGCTTCGAGGCTGACTATGCGGGTGATCCTTTTACCGTTTATCGGATGCTACGCTATGTCAACCCCTCACCCTACATGTTTTTCTTGAAGCGCGGGGAGGTGTCGATTGTTGGTTCTTCCCCCGAGATGCTGGTTCGAGTGCAGGGCCGGGATCTGGAGTACAGGCCGATAGCCGGTACACGACGTAGAGGGCGGACTCCCTCAGAAGAGGAGAAGCTTGCCGAAGAACTGATCGGGGACGCCAAAGAGCGAGCCGAGCACCTGATGCTCGTTGATCTCGGGAGAAATGATCTGGGACGCGTCAGTGAATATGGTGCAGTTCGAGTTGAGGATCTGATGGTGTTGGAGAAGTACTCACATGTCATGCACCTGGTCAGTTCTTTGAGAGGACGACTTCGTCAGGATCTGGATCGATTCGATGCTCTGGCGGCCTGTTTTCCGGCCGGGACAGTCAGTGGTGCTCCCAAAGTCAGGGCGATGGAGATCATTGAGGAACTCGAGCCCGACAGGAGGGGGGTTTACGCAGGAGCGATCGGGTATCTCGATTACTCGGGGAATCTCGACAGCTGTATTGCCATTCGCACCATGGTCCTTTCCGACAAACGAGTCCATCTGCAAGCAGGGGCGGGAATCGTTGCCGATTCAGTGCCGGAACTGGAGCATAAGGAATGTTGGAACAAGGCGATGGCGCTCGTCAGAGCTATCGAGTTGGCGGAACGGTTTTCAGCAAAGCAGGGAGTCTAAAGGTGTCAACAGAAACCATTAAAGGACGTTCATTGCCGAGCACGAAGAAGTCTGTCCAGGTGCTGATGGTCGACAACTACGACAGCTTTACCTACAATCTCGTCCAGTATCTCGGGGAACTGGGTGCTGACTTGTCGGTTTACCGCAATGATGAAATAACGCTGGACGAGATTGAAAATCTGGGTCCCGACCGGATTGTCATTTCTCCCGGGCCAGGAATTCCTCGGAATGCCGGAATTTCTATATCGCTGATCCGTCGCTTCGCTGGACAAATACCGATTCTCGGAGTTTGTCTAGGTCACCAGGCGATAGGCGAGGCCTTTGGGGGGCGGGTTGTGCGAGCCGCTACCTTGATGCACGGTAAAACCTCCTGGATTCACCATGAGCAAGATTCCATCTTTTCAGGTCTGGATAGCCCGTTTGAAGCGACTCGATATCATTCACTGATCGTAGCGAGGGAGGGGCTGCCGGAGTGCCTGAAGGTGAACGCTTGGACCGAAGACGGTACGATTATGGGGTTCAGACATCAAGATTTTGCCATATTTGGTGTTCAGTTTCATCCTGAGTCGATCATGACCCCTTTGGGGAAAACGTTGCTGGAAAACTTTCTATGTTACGGAAGTACACCGAGAACCTAAGACAGGGAATCAATCTCTCCGAAGCTGAGGCTGAAGAGGTCCTGGAAGAAATCCTGAGTGATCGACCGGAAGACAGCGAGATTGCTGAACTTCTAGTTGCATTGGCTGAAAAGGGGGAAACCCCGGAAGAGATCACGGGATTTGCTCGAGTCATGCGGCGGAAAGCTGTATCGATCCAATCGGGTCATCCGGTTTGTATTGATACCGCGGGAACGGGTGGTGGACGGGAGACCTTCAACATCTCCACCGCTGCAGTATTCGTCATCGCCGGAGCCGGCGTTCCGGTGGCCAAGCACGGGAATCGGGCTATCACGTCCCGATCGGGAAGCGCCGACGTTTTGATCGAGCTCGGAGTCTCTATCGATGTCCCTCCTTCCCTCTGTGCCGAGGCCTTGAACGAGATCGGCCTCTGTTTTATGTTTGCTCCGCACTTTCACCCGGCTATGAAAAGAGTCGCGGGGATACGGCGTCAATTGGGGAGGAGGACGATTTTTAATATGCTGGGTCCCCTCACGAACCCTGCATCCGCCCCTTATCAAATTATCGGGGTCTACTCGGTTGATTTGACCACCAGATTAGCGGAATCGCTGAAGCGGCTCGGTTGTCAGCGGGCCTGGGTAGTGCATAGCTATGATGGTTTGGATGAGATTTCGGTCGCCGACCGGACCCGAGTAGCCGAGGTCAATGGAACCGCGGTTCGAAGTTTCGAGTTCAGGCCGGAGCAGATACAGTTTGGAGTGCCGCCAGGAGGATCACCCGCCGAAAATGCGGTGTTGATTCGAGGTATTCTCGAAAACAAGGTTTCCGGACCAGCTCGCGACGTCGTCATTCTTAATGCGGCTGCTGCGCTTCAC
>DATGOF010000163.1:0-3524 GCA_035306285.1 Acidobacteriota bacterium
CCATGCGTCAGGCGGGTTGACTCCCCTTCAATGAAGGATTCAATCCCATGGCTATCTAGAAAAGAGCAGACGAGTTGAGCATCGAACTCGCCGCTAGCCCGATAAACTTCAACGGGCGCGCCTCTCTGCTGTTCTCCGTCGTTCATTCGTTCCAGTTTATCACTCCCTTGTGGCAAGGGTGATCAAACTTCCTGAGCTGACCTCCATAGAAAAATCCGAACAAGTTTATGAGTTTTTTGTATCGAACTGAAGCTTGATATCAGGAAAACTTATAGTAAGATTAACGGGTAACTGCGGTGGGTATAGGTGCCAAAGTTTTCTCAAATCCGGTTCCTATCCGAGCCGGTACAGCGTGCGGTTGCTACAAAATTCCTTCGAGAACCAAGCGCTCCTGACTTAAAGGCCGTAAGAAACGAGGGGAATAGATGTCGAGTGTAGAAATGTTGTCTGGCGAGGGTCTTTATGATCCTTGGTTCGAACACGATGCATGTGGGATTGGATTTCTGGTTGATATCAAAGGACATAAGTCACATGACATTCTGCGCGATGCGATTGCGATTCTGAAGAATCTTGAGCATCGCGGCGCTTGTGGCTGTGAAAAAGATACCGGGGACGGGGCGGGAATCCTTTTTCAGATTCCTCACACCTTCTTCCTTAATTCCTGCCACGAGGCTGGGATTGAACTTCCGGGTCCGGGCCAGTATGGAGTTGGGATGGTATTTCTTCCGACCGATCCTTATGAACGCTATCACTGCGAGTGGATGCTCGAAGAAGTGGTTCGCCGCGAGGGGCTTCAAACGCTGGGTTGGAGAACCGTCCCGGTTGATGAAAGCCGGATCGGTCACAGCGCGAAAGCCACCGCTCCGGTAGTTCGACAGATTTTCGTTCAGAACTCGGACGGACTGACTCCAGACGCTTTCGAGCGCAAGTTGTATATCATCCGGAAGCAGGTCGAGAAAGAGGTTCTTCGGTCGAAAATTCGCCAGAAGAGTTTCTTTTACATCTGCAGCCTCTCAGCTCGAACAATCGTCTACAAGGGAATGCTGAAGGCGGATCAGCTGCAGGCCTTTTATCCGGACCTTCTGGATGGATCGATAGAGACCGCCCTGGCGATGGTCCATTCGCGTTTCAGCACCAACACCTTTCCGAGTTGGCCAAGAGCGCATCCGTATCGCTACATTTGCCACAACGGTGAAATCAATACCTTGCGCGGCAACGTTAACTGGATGCGGACCCGCGAAAGCATGTTTCGGTCAGAGTTGTTCGGTGACGACATCAAAAAGATCATTCCCGTGGTCGATGAGACCGGAAGTGATTCTGCAATGTTTGATAACGTCCTCGAATTGCTTGTGATGGCCGGACGTTCTCTGCCGCATTCTATGATGATGATGATTCCCGAACCATGGCGGCGCGACCTGTTGATGTCGGCAGAGAAAAGGGAGTTCTATCAATACCATTCCTGTCTAATGGAGCCCTGGGACGGTCCTGCCGCCATCGCCTTTACGGACGGCGTGCAAATTGGAGCCATTCTCGATCGTAACGGATTGAGGCCGAGTCGATACTACGTCACTGACGACGGGTTGGTGATCATGGCTTCAGAAGTCGGAGTACTGGACGTACCACCGGAGAAGATAACCTACAAGGGACGTCTTCAACCTGGTCGAATGCTGCTCGTCGATACCGCCGAAGGCAGAATTATCTCCGACGAGGAACTGAAGCATCGAATCGCCACCGAGAAACCCTACGGAAAGTGGGTCCGGGAAAATCTCATCACGCTCGATGACCTGCCCGAGCCCTCGTGGATTTCTCCTCCGGATAGTGGGACTTTGAGGACTCGAGAGGTGGCTTTCGGATACACCACCGAAGATTTAAAGATGATCTTGGGTCCGATGGCCGAATTTGCGGTCGAACCGATCGGGTCGATGGGGAATGACACTCCTCTCGCCGTGCTCTCGGATCGCCCCCAACCGCTTTACAACTACTTCAAGCAGCTTTTTGCACAGGTTACCAATCCCCCCGTGGATGCCATTCGGGAGGATTTGATAATGGATATCGGCACAACAATCGGGCCTGATGGCAACTTGTTAGAACCGGTTCCCGAGGCGGCACGCCAGATTGAGCTTAATTCTCCCATTCTGAGCAATGAGGAGCTGGAAAAACTGAGGCAGCTAGATGGCAGCAAATCGTTGGGCGACGCTGGTATTCGTTTCAAGACGCGAACCATTCGGATCCTCTTTCCTGCCGATGAGGGACCTTCCGCCCTTTCGCGAGCGGTGGATAAGGTATGTGAAGAATGCCGCAAGGCCATTGAAGAAGGCTGCGAAATCCTGATTCTCTCGGATCGAGGCGTTGACGGAAAGTGGGCTCCAATTCCGGCTCTACTGGCTGCCGCAGGGGTTCATCACTACTTGATCAGAAGCGGTTTGCGAGGATCAGTGGGGATCGTTGTGGAAAGTGGGGAGCCGCGAGAGATCCATCACTTCGCCCTGTTGATTGGCTATGGAGCCAGTGCCGTTAATCCTTATCTGGCTTTTGAGACGCTGAATCGGCTTATCCGAGAAAAGAAGGTGGCCGGTATCAGCTATGAAGAGGCTGTCGAGCATTACATTAAAGCGGTTAATAAGGGCGTTGTGAAGGTAATGTCGAAGATGGGCATCTCCACGATCCAGAGCTACCATGGAGCTCAAATCTTCGAAGCCGTTGGACTAAGCGACGAGGTTATTTCTCGGTATTTCACAGGAACACCCTCGCGAATCGGTGGTGTAGGACTTGACGTAATTGCGCAGGAAGTTCTCTTGCGTCATGAAAGAGCATTTCCTAGCCGTAACGCCGGCCCCGTCTTGCTCGAGGAGGGAGGTCATTATCAGTGGCGCCATAATGGCGAAGGCCATCTCTTCAGTCCAGAAGTTGTACACAAGCTTCAATATGCGTGCCGGACCAACGATTTTGAAAAGTTCAAGGAGTACACTCGAGCAGTGGATGAGCAGTCCAGAAAGCTTTTTACACTGCGTGGACTCTTTGATTTCAACTATGCCTCTGAGCCGATTCCTCTGGAAGAGGTGGAGCCGGTGGAGTCGATCGTCCGGCGATTCAAGACCGGAGCCATGTCTTACGGTTCAATCAGCAAAGAGGCGCATGAAGCTCTAGCGATTGCCATGAACCGTATTGGCGGTAAGAGTAACACCGGAGAAGGAGGTGAAGATTCCGGTCGGTATGTTCTTGATCCCAACGGCGACTCTCGTAGTAGTGCCATCAAGCAGGTGGCGTCCGGAAGATTCGGGGTGACCAGTGAATACCTGGTCAACGCTCAGGAAATACAGATTAAGATGGCTCAAGGCGCCAAGCCCGGTGAAGGAGGACAACTGCCCGGCCACAAGGTTTATCCGGAGATTGCCCGCGTTCGCTATTCGACTCCCGGAGTAGGTCTGATTTCTCCTCCTCCACATCACGATATTTACTCCATCGAGGATCTGGCCGAGCTGATTCACGATTTGAAGAACTCGAATCGTCACGCGCGCATCAGT
>DATGOF010000164.1:0-2846 GCA_035306285.1 Acidobacteriota bacterium
GCGACAGATGACGAAGGCCTGAAAGGATAAATTCAAGATGCCTCTCGATTGAAATCTCGGTTTTAAGTCCACGAGTCCGCTGCGCACGAAATGACCAGGCGGGCAGGGAATTATGAAAGAAAGGAAGGCGAGGTTATGGCAAAGGCAGAAGACAAGAAAATTTTCGAGGCCAAGCGGAGTATTGGACGGTTGCAGCGAAGGGTTGGAGCTTTGGAGGCGGCTATTAAGAGCTCGCCAGACTTTTATTTCCTGACGCCAACAGTCCCCATCCCACCGCCATACAAGGGCACGAGCGACGTAGCTTCGGAAACAACCGCCGATGGTTTCCTCACATTTGAAGGCTGCGATGATTTTTTCGAGAATACGACAGATCAAATGGTGACGAAGACAGTTACAATCCGCAACGAGGACGAAGACTTTTCGATGACTGTGGACATTGACGGCAAGGAAATCACCAGAATCGATCCCGGAAAATGCAAGACCTTTGTAGTCACGATTCCTGCTGGCAAGTCGCTTCACGCCGACCGAAACGGAAGGTATAGACCTGAGTCGTAGCAAATGTCGAAGTGGTGTAGTGACGGCCCCTGGTGGAGTTCCATGTCCAGAATCTGGCGCGTCTGTGGATCTGGAGCCGCCATCTCTGCCCGTGGACAGATCCGACCCCTTTTCCTCTGACCTCTTCTAACCTTTTTGTGTGAGCAAGGCCGGCCACGTCGTCAACTGTTTGCGAGAGAATCCGGACGACTGATCCGAGTTGTTCGATACTTTCTTGTCGTCAAACGTGACAAAGGTAATTGTCTGACCTTCTTTATTCGCCTTTCCCGTGCCGCCGATCCGATGTATGTATGCATCGGTCCGCGTCTTGGCGCCAGAATCAATCACGTGCGAAATTCGGTCCACATCCGCTCTAGGCCGAAGAACATCATTAACTCGAGAGGGTCAAGGTTTGACGAAAAGAAGACCGCTTGTTCAGTTGCGCCGACCTTCCTGGCCACTGGGAATCCCGAATAGATCACCGGTAATCAGATCAGATTTCGACTTGCCACCTTTCCACAGATCCCAATCAGGCTCGGCGTAGCGGCTGAAGAAATCGTGCAGACGCTTTTTTAGCTCTTCCTGAACCGATGCCAGGTCAGGATCTCCGTAGAGGTTCAGTCGCTCGCCCGGATCCGTTTTTAGATTGTAGAGTTCGTTCGGCCGCTGGTGTATCCGCTCAATATACTTCCACTCGGAGGTGCGGATGGCTCGCACATTTTCGAATTCTATAAACACCTCATCATTCCAGTCCTGGGAACGCCCCTCCAGTGTGGGGGCGAAGTTGCGACCGGGAAGAGGAGGGCGGGTCGGCATTTTCGACTCTAACCCGAGATAGTCCAGCAGCGTCGGCAATACATCATAGTTGCTTACCAGAAGATCACTGTGCTGTCCCGCGGCGATTCGATCCGGATGATAGAAGATCATTGGAATCCACAGGGTCCAGTCGAAAGCGGTTAGCGGCCGCGTATGATCTCCCATCCCCCAGAAGCCGCTGTGGCCTCCGGCAAGACCCTGGTCCGCCATAAATATGACCAGCGTGTTGCGATCCAGCTGCAGGCGTTGGAGTGTCTCGAGAATTCGACCGACGCCGTCATCGATGCCGCTGATCTCGGCAGCGTATTTGCGACGGACTTGAATATCTGTTGTCCACTTACCGTAGGCGTGGTTCCAGGGATGGGGCGCATCTCGCGGCATGGACGGGAGCGGGTGATCGGCATAAAAAGAGGCATGGCGGTTTCGGATCTCTTCCTGCATCGACCGGCCCAGTCCGTAAGGTCCGTTATAAGCCAGGAAGAGGAAAAACGGCCGATCTTTGTTCTGTTCGATGAAACGGACACCATGCTGTGTCCATAAGTCCGTCAGGTAAGTCGGCTCGTTACGAATCCGCCCATCTTCCACGACCTCCTGATCGTAGAAGCCGGCACTTCCCCCTTCAGGCTTGGTAATCCAGTAACTGAATCCCTTTTGAGGGTGGAGGTTGTCACCCAGATGCCATTTACCGACCAGGCCGGAAACATAGCCCGCCTCGGTGAGGATACTGGGAATAGAGGCAAACTCTTCAATGGTGTTGTAGGCGCCAGGTCCGACCTGGGCACCTCCTCTGGCCAGATAGCGGTGGACACCGTGTTGGGACGGCATCAAGCCGGTCAGAAGGGTGGCTCGAGTTGGGGAGCAGACAGGGTTGTTGGCGAAGGCTCGGGTAAAGAGGATTCCTTCGCCGGCCAGCTTGTCGATATTTGGCGTGAGAACATCCTCATTACCGTAGCAACCCAGCGACCAGGCCCCGTGATTGTCAGTCAAAATCAATACGACATTTGTCAGGTTCGGCTGTGCTGTAGTAGATGTCAAGATAAGAAAGAAGCAAAGCAACAAAATCTTGGACACTCTCAATGACATTATGAGTCCTTTCGATCGCGGGGCCGGTCATGACCGAAGCGCGTGATCAAACCATACATTATCTCCAGGCGCATATCACCACTCCACACGAAGCTTCATCTGGAATCGGCGTTCCGTGTTCTTGTAAGTTCCACCCCAGTCAGGAATCCCTTGATGGAGCTCGGCAACTCCAGGTGTGCTGATGTTGTTCCGTGGTGCCTCAAAATGAGGATGGTTGAAGAGGTTAGAGGCCCCAATGCTGTAGATCACTCCAACCCTCTCGGCAACCTCAAAGCGCTTGACCAGGCTCAGGTGGTGAACGTTCACTCCTGGGCCGACGAGGGAATTTGGCGCACTGTTTCCAAATTTTCCCGGTTCCGGCGTCACAAAACAACTGGAATCGAACCACCGCTCCACTCCTCGTTCTCCCCTTG
>DATGOF010000165.1:0-2241 GCA_035306285.1 Acidobacteriota bacterium
TACTCAACCTTCAGGGACTGGTGATGATGGGCTTATATCTGCTCGGCGCAGTAACAGCCCTGGTGGTAGCAACAGTGTTGCGAAAGGGGCTTCTTCGCGGACGAACGATACCGTTCTATGTGGAGCTTCCGCCTTACCGCATACCGACAGGCCGAGCCCTTCTGCGTGGCGTGTGGACACCCGTATATCGGTTTATTCGCCGGGCCGGCACCGTAATACTGTTGGCTTCGCTCCTACTCTGGGTCACCCTAACCTTTCCCCGGATGGACATTCCGAGTGCGATAGCGGCACAGGGAGAGGAGGCCGTCGCATCATATCAGCTGCAGAACAGTGCCGCCGGTCGGTTCGGTCGACTGATCGAACCCTTCTTCGAGCCACTCGGTTTTGATTGGAAGATAACAGTAGGTCTGGTAGCCTCTCTGGCAGCTCGGGAAGTGATTGTCGCAACTTTGGGCCAGATCTATGCGACTGAGGCAGAAGCCGATAATCTGAGCGGCTTAACCAAGATTCTTCCCAGCCAACTGCAAACCGTGCACACCGGGCCCGGAGCTGAGGCTTACTCTCTTGCCACGGCGCTCTCTCTCCTCATTTTCTTCGTCTTCGCTTTGCAGTGTGTGTCCACACTGGTTGTAATGCGCCGAGAAACGGGTTCAATCAGATGGCCTGTGACGGCCTTTCTCTTCATGTTCGGCCTGGCGTACATTGCCTCACTTCTCACTTATCGGCTGACCCTGTGGCTTGCTCTTTAGTCAATACGAATCTCTGGCGAGACGAATGCCGGTGAATTGCCAGCGAGCAGTGGGATAAAAGAAATTGCGATAGGTGGAGCGGATATGTGATAGCGGTGTGGCACAAGACCCGCCTCTGAGAACCATTTGGTTGGCCATGAATTTTCCGTTATATTCACCGAGCACACCGATTGGCGGAGCATAGCCCGGATAACCCACATAGGGGCTTGCAGTCCATTCCCACACGTCTCCGAAGATCTGGCTGATCGGACCTGAACTCGAGGAAGCTGGAACCGGGTGAAAGCTCTCTTGCTCTACGAAGTTTCCTTCCAGCGGCTGATCAGCTGCAGCGTGCTCCCATTCCTCTTCGCGAGGCAGACGCGCCCCCGCCCATCTCGCATAAGCATCAGCCTCATAGAAGCTGACATGTGTCACAGGCTCCTCGTCGACAATCTTTCGAAAACCGTTCAATGTGAAAGCGTGCCACTCCCCGTCCACCTTTTGCCAGTAAAGGGGTGCTGTCCAATTCCGACGCTGCCTCTCATTCCATCCATCAGAGAGCCATAGAGTCTGCCTCTCATAGCCTCCGTCCTCCATGAAACGGAGATACTCTCCATTGGTTACCAGACGGCTGGAAAGGTGAAAAGGCTGCAGAAAAACCTTATGCCGAGGCAACTCGTTGTCATAGCAAAAACCTTTGCCGGAATGCCCGATTTCCACGAGTCCCCCTTCCCATCCCGGCCAGTTCATCGTGACCTTGTCGAGGGACCTCATTTCCTTCCTTTCGCGGTAAAGAGGAAAGAGAGGATTGAAGGACAGCGCATGCTTAATGTCTGTCAGAATTAACTCCTGATGTTGTTGCTCGTGATGATTGCCAATCTCAATCACCGGAAGCAAAGAGGAAAAAAGCTCGTCATCAGCACCCCGAATCATTTCTTCCATCTGCCTGTCGACATAGCTCCGATAGCGATAAACATCCTCTACGGTCGGCCGTGTGATCAGGCCTCGTTGTGGTCGAGGATACCGGTCTCCGGCCGCTACATAGTAGGAATTGAAAAGATAAGCGTACTGGGGATGCGGCGACCGATAATTGGAAACTGTACGGGAAAGAACAAAGGTTTCGAAGAACCAGGTGGTATGGGCCAGGTGCCAGCGAGTCGGACTGGCATCTTCCATTGACTGCACCACATAGTCCTCAGTTTCTAACGGCGCACAGAGCCGTTCTGATTGCTGCCGAACGTCCTTGAACTGCTGAAGGATCCGCTCTCGATCCAGGTTCGACGTAAAATACAGATTCCGGGTTGCCACGTCAGTTTCTGCCACGATACATTCCTTTCCAGACTCTCCTACCAAGCAAGGAAGGAGGTCAAAACGTTGGCTCTTGACTTTGTCTATTCATTGGATCACGCTAGCTGAGATTCAGCAAATCGTCCCGGACCGTATTAGCGCTAACGCCCTCTTGAGCGTCCCGAATCGGCCAGAAATGCTTCGATTTTCGCCCAGCGATTTACCG
>DATGOF010000166.1:0-2724 GCA_035306285.1 Acidobacteriota bacterium
CTTGGGATACGTTGAAGCTGAGGTCATGAAGAGCATTAACGGCATGGTGAGAGGGTCGACCCAGAACCAGTTCTTTCAACAGCGCTCTGGGCCCGAAGTAGATCTTGTAGGTCTTAGACAGGGACGTGACTCGAATCGCTGTGTTCATACCAGATCCACCAGTTCCTTTCGGGTCCTCTTGAGAATCGAAGCTCCGACTAGAGCGAGAACCAGGGAAAAAGCAAGCCAGTAGACCACTCCTCCCGTCGCTAAATCGGGATACCCGAGAAGGGCAAACCGATAGGCGGCGACCATATGAGTCAGGGGGTTAAGATCCAGTATCCATTGAAATACGGCGGGAGCCTGTGACTTCGGGTATACGATCGGAGTCATCCAGAAGAGGAGCATAAACAAGACGCCGAGCACCTGAACAACGTCACGAAAAAACACATTCACCGAGGACATTGCCAGAGCCATTCCTGACATCATCACGATCTGGAAACCGAGAAGAATAGGGAGCAGGATCAGGCCAGGAAGATAAAGGCTTCCGGTGTACATTAAAATCAACGCAAAAATTGCGGTTCCGATCAGCTGGTGAATGACTGCTGATCCGACGACACTAAGTGGAATGACCTCGAGAGGAAACCGCAACTTCTTGATGAGAGTACTGTTCTCGAGAAAGCTGGTAGATGACCGGGTCGTTGACTCCTGAAATGCCGCCCAGGGGAGGAGGGCACAGAAAAGGACCTCGGCGAACTGCCCAGTCGTCGCCCTTTCCGAGAAACGAACTTCCAGCACGACTGAAAAAATCGCGGTATACAACGCCAGCTGCAACAGGGGATTGAGGACAGACCAGAAGAGTCCGATGATCGATCCGACGTAGCGAACCCGGATATCACGTAAGATCAGTTCGCGAAGCAGATATCGATTCCGGTAGAGGATTTTGACCATGAGATGCGGCTCAGAAGTATAGCACTGTGGTCCGCCGCCTGAATCATAGCTATGACTAACCCCGGTCTGATGATCAAAGAGTCACAGGACAACCCGCTCGTGCACGAGCTTCCCTTCTGCAAAACGGGACGGGCCAAGAGAGCCGATATCGAGTGATTCCGCTTTTCCTCGCAGAATAAGCTCCGACATCAGTCTGCCCACGGCCGGAGCGTGCATCATCCCGTGGCCACTGAAACCGACAGCATGAAAAAGATTCTTCACTTTCGAAGATTCTCCAAGAATGCAGTGATGATCGGGGGTGACGGCATAAAGGCCTGCCCAGGATTTTTGAGGATTCACTTTTGCCTGGGCAAGGGCTGGAATTCGACGCACCGCTTTCTCAGCCACAATCTCAATAAAGCTGGGATCGAAGGAAAGGTTGAAGCCGGGGGGCTCATCCGGATCGGCCCACGCGAGCACGACTCGTTCGGCTTCTTTACGAGCGAGAAACCCGGTATCGAGGTCGATGATCATCGGTATTCTTTCCGGGATCTCCGGAAATGGTTCAGTCATCGCGATCATCCTCCTGACTGGCTCGATAGGAAGCTCTTCTCCTGCCAGTCCAGCCACCTGCGCCGCATATGGGCCGGCCGCGTTTACTAAAATCTGACAAGAAACGGTCCCTTGCGGTGTCGCAACCCCCAAAATCGATTGATTTCGGTGAAGAATCTTCGTCACCGCGAGACCTGTCTTCAGCTCGACGCCAAGCGCGAATGCCTTGGATCCGAAGCCAAGCGCAATGCTATACGGGTCAGCATAGCCGTCTTTGGCGCAGAAATTACCGCCTTTTAAGTCATCTGTCCTTAAGAATGGATATTGGGAGGCCAGGTCGGGGGAGGTAAGAAAGTCAACCGGAACTCCCAGCTGTAGCTGAAGCTTGCGATTGGCGTCGAGTAGTTCAAGAACCTTCTGACTCGATGCCAGGAACAGGTAACCGTATTGCCTGAGTCCGATATCGATACCAAATTCTTCCTCGAAGGTCTCAAAAACCGGCAGTGAAAGTTGTGACAGCCGTATATTAATTTCGGTTGAGAACTGCTGGCGGAAGCCCCCATTGGCTCGGGCTGAAGAACCAGTAATCCAAGCTGGTTCCTTTTCCATGACCAGGATGTCCGTGCATCCTTCTTTGGCCAGATTATAGGCAATGCTCAGGCCTATAATTCCTGCTCCAACGATGACGACCTCGTAGCCGTCCTTCATAAAGAATTACCTGTCAGAATTACCCGTTAATGTGATTTTCTATAAACTATCAGAAGATGCGATACTTTTGGATCCTCCACATTATGGTCGCAGTGGTCGCAGGTACTGGACTCTTTGCTGCCTCCCAAGCGGAAGAAGTCGCCTTGCGGGGCCACGTAGTCTGCGTTGACCAGGCTGGTGAGACGGTCGCCTGCTCTGAAGGTGCCAACCGATACGCCTTGCGAACAGAAACTGGAGAGAAGTTCTTTTTTCTTCCGTCAGATCCAAAGTCGCCGATGTTCGATGATTCCCGGGTCCGAGACCGTGAACTGGAAGTCAAAGCCTGGCGTAATCAGAAAGATCTGGAGATCATCAAGGTATACTCGATTCACAATGATCAGTTGTACGACATCCACTATTTCTGCGAATTGTGCCAGATAAAAGCCTACGTCGGTGGCCCGTGCTGGTGCTGTCAGAAGGAGTTTGAACTTGTCGAAAAGCCGGTATCGGGAAAGTGAGCTGCAGGTTGGCCCCGTTCTCGAGACCTGCCTCTACGTCGATGATCTGGATGCCGCC
>DATGOF010000167.1:0-2941 GCA_035306285.1 Acidobacteriota bacterium
ACGGGCTGCGATCCTGGCGTACTTATCCTCATAAATACGTGTTCGCTCCGAGGCCGGAGCTCTACGACCTCTCACAGGATCCGACCGAGACGAGCAATATCGCCGCTGAGAACGGTTCTCTGGTCGGACGATTCCGAGAGGATCTTCTCGCTTTTGAGGCACGGCACAGGAGGAATCAGCAGGAATCGGCCAGGCGAGCGATCTCGCCGGCGGATCTGGAACGACTGGCGTCGCTCGGATACATCGGAGGAGTGGTTGGTGTTTCGCCCCAAGAGGGGGAAACATTGCCGGATCCGAAAGATCGTATAGATGAGTATCTGGCAATAAATCGCGCAATGGCGGACCTTGCAGAAAAGAATTATCAAGGAGCTTACCAGGCGCTCTCGGGCTTATCGGCAGTAGAGTCCGATACTGTTCGCTTTCTTCGAGGTCAGATTTACTTCGGCTTGAACCGTTATCACGACGCAGCTCGCGAGTTGAAAGCGGTGGTGAACAACGAAGAGAGTAACTCCTATGCTCGCTTCTATCTGGCTCGCACCTATCTGGCCACAGGGGAAACCGAGCTGGCCGAACAGCTTCTTGTTGAACTTGTCGAGAAGGACACAATGTTTTCCCCGGCATACAACCATCTAGGACTGATCTATTCCGACCAGGGACGGACCGACGAAGCCATTGACGCGTTTTCAAAAGCTGTGACTATTCACGAAGATGCTCACGCTTACCAGATGCTGGGCTACTTGTACACTCGCAAAGGTCAACCCGGGCCGGCTGCCGAATCTCTGGAAAAAGCGGTCTCCCTGGAACCAGCGAATGCTCTGGCCCACCTGTATTTGGCCAACGCCTATCATCTGCTGGGGGATGATCAGGCGGCCAGGAAAGCTTACGAGACAGCATTCAAAATAGAGCCGTCGCTGCGAGAAAAGCTGCAACGGTCTGCCCCCTGAAATATTAATTGCAAAAAGGGGCGTTCGCGCTTGGCTTTATTTAGAATAGAAAGCGAATGGCGAAGCTTGTTGGGAAAGGATCGACCGGTACAAAGGTTTGGAGATTAGGGTGAGACATCGACGGATATGGACAATCGGAATCGTCGTTGCGGTTCTGACGATTGGCTGGAGCCGCTTCAGCCACGGAGCTCAGGTGACTCAGCGGCAGGAGGAGTCGTATGACTATTTCGACAAGTGGTTGAACGAGGACGTTGTCTACATCATCAGTGACGAAGAAAGGGACGTGTTTGAGAAGCTAACTGCTCCTGAAGAGAAGGAGCAATTCATCGAACAATTCTGGTACCGACGAGATCCTGATCCCAGAACGCCAGCGAACGAGTTCAAGGAGGAACATTACCGCCGAATCGCCTATGCCAACGAGAAATACTCGGTCGGTATGCCGGGTTGGAAGTCGGACCGAGGCCGCATTTACATCATTCATGGACCTCCGGATCAAATAGAATCACGCCCCACGGGTGGCCGCTACATGCGCCCATCCTGGGAAGGCGGAGGCGTCACCCAGGCTTATCCTTACGAGGTCTGGCGCTACCGCCGTATCGAGGGACTGGGTCAGGAGATTGAACTCGAGTTTGTAGACCGTACCATGAGTGGAGTCTACGAGCTGGCTCTCCATCCAGAAGAGAAGGACGCGCTTCTGGAAATGGGAACCGCCGGTCCCACCTGGGCGGAGATAATGGGTGAACAGACGAAGGCAGATCGCCCTTATTTCAATTTCGGAAACCAGACCAGCCGTTACATCCGTCAGCAGGATAGCCTTTTTGAACGGTATGCTCGCTTCGCTAATATCGAGAAACCCGCTCCTATCCGTTACACGGACCTTCAGGAAATTGTAAACGTGGATGTAAGCTACGACGATCTTCCTTTTCGGACCAGGAAGGATACCTTCCGCTTAAGTGAGTCCCAGGTTTTGGTTCCGATTACAGTTGAAATTGAGGACAAAGATCTCAGCTTTACCGTCGAAAACGGCCAGCAGACGGCCGAAGTGGCTGTATACGGCGCGATTACAAGCATCCGAAATCGCCTGGTGATGGAGTTCGAAGAGGAACTGATCACCTCCTATCCATTGAACGAGAATCCGCATACTGGTGGAGGACGTGCCCTTTATCAGAAGATCGTGGTTCTCGAGAGCGGGATGAGATACCGCCTGGACATTGTAGTCAAAGACCTCAGCAGCGGAAAGACGGGCATGGAACGCAGTGTTATCGTAGCACCTTCTTTTGCCGACAACTCCCTTTCTCTGAGTCCGCTGATTCTTTCAAACTACATAGACGTATTGCCTAACCCACCCTTGGAGCCGAGTATGTTTATTCTCGGTGATGTCCGCGTTTACCCGAGCCTCAGCAATCGTTTTCGCCTGGATCAGTCCTTGAAGGCCTATTTTCAGGTCTACAATCTCGCGATCGACCAGAGCAGTGGAGCTCCTGATTTTACTATCACCTATCGGCTGATAAGAGACGGTTCAACAGTTGTCGAAATGAGTGAGCATACTGGAGAATCGGTTCAGTTCTATTCAGACAGGAGAATGGTGGTTGTAGAGAACCTGCCGATCGAAGGACTGGCCGCAGGTCAGTATCGTCTGGAGGTCGAAGTTCAGGATCGGATTTCGGGTGATGACATTGTCGAGCAGGCAGATATCATTCTTGAGCCACCGGTCAAAGAGCTTGCCTCCCAGTGACGGCATCTGAGATCTCTCTTTAGGGCTCAATGGGAAAATGTGATACCTATTCGGAGGGATACCCACGGCCGGCCCCAGGCTTCTCGATTTTTCCCGTCTGTTACCGGAATTTTAACCGCAGAGGCACATAGGACGCGGAGGATAGCAGGTCTGTCTTCTCGGAGTGGCGGCTTCGCTGATTCATTTCGTACCCGGTTTTGCCAGGCAAGAAATCCTTGAAAGGGGCATAAAATCCTTGATGGGCAAATGCTTGTCTTTGCTT
>DATGOF010000168.1:0-3193 GCA_035306285.1 Acidobacteriota bacterium
AGTCTAGTACTTCACCGGCGGCGCGGCAGGAGAACCCGTCGACGTCGAAACGCGAAAGAGTTGTGATTCCGGATTCCCCCTGACAAGATCGAGACCACTGATCATCCAGAGTAAAACCGAGGGGAGTGACCATACCAACCCCGGTAACCACAACCCGGGCGCTTCCTAACTGCGTCATGCTCTTCCTTCCGCATCCGTCTCAATACCGTTGAACCGTGTGACCAGACCAACCTCGCCCACGCGCAAGTGAAAATTCTTGCATTTATTTGCCTCCTCCTCAACTCGGTCTCGAGCACGTCAATTTCTTAACCCTTGCACATTCACAACTTGGCAGCAGACGCACCCTCGTGGTAAAAGTACTCGTTTGCAGGGGGCCGGAGACGGGAATCCATGAGAGTTGTTGGTGCGATCTTAGTCCTGGGGATATTTCTGGCGGGAGGACTGGCCTACTTCGACGGTGACCTCTCTAGAATCGAGACGGTTTTCTCTACCCTTCAAACCACAATCAACCGGTTGGGAGAGCAGGAAGTCACACAAGGACCCATCCGTCTTACCGGATTGATAGACGCCAATCAAGTGATGGTCTCACCCAAGGTGGCTGGTCGGATCGCCGAGCTTCGGGTTCAGGAAGGGTCTTGGGTGGAAGAGGGACAGATTGTCGCGACTCTGGATAGAGCTGAAATAGATGCGCAGATAGAAAATCACTTGGCCCGCATCAGCCAGCTAGCAGCTCTCCTGAGCCAGGCTCGAGACGAGGTTTGGCTGGCGAGGGATCAGAACCGGAGCCAGGTCTCCAGGGCCGAAGCGCTCTTAAAAGTAGCGCTAAGCAAGAGAGACCAGGCGCTGGCAGACGTCGAACAGACTCGCAAGGACACCGAACGCGCCGAGGAACTCTACGAAAAGGGCATTGTTCCGCGTCAGGAAGTGGAGCGCTACCGTACGGCACTTCAGGTGGCGGAAGCCAATCTCAAAGCACTTGAAGACGAAATAGGAGCGGCTCAGGCCGATCTTGACCTGGCCCGGACCGACTGGGGAAAGGTTGAGCTGGCTCAACATCACGTTCGTCAGGTTCAGGCCAAGCTCGAACAGGCAAGAGCGGATCTGAAAAGAACCCAGGCTCAACTCAGCTATTCGGAAGTTCTCTCTCCACTCTCCGGAATGGTGTCACTTCGGGTAGCGAGGCAGGGTGAAGTCGTTCAAGCCGGCGAACCGATTGTCATGATCGTTGATCTCGATGACATCTGGGTAAGAGCCGATGTGGAAGAGAGCTATGTCGGCAGGCTGCGCGTTGGTCAACCGCTCCAGCTGGAAACCGTGTCAGGAGAATTGCTCACGGGCAAAATCATCTTCATTTCTCCAGAAGCTCAGTTTGCCACCCAGCGTGACGTCAGCAGGGTCAAAAGGGATATTCGCACATTTTCAATCAGGGTCCAGATCGACAACCCTCAACGGACGCTTCATCCCGGCATGACTGCCTACGTCTATCTTCCTGAAATGAGGAAGGATGAAGAAGAATCACCGGCCTCCGGGACTGTCGCACCATGACTCTCTCACTAAATCTGGGTCGACCTTCCGAGTCAGAAGATCGGATTCAGGTTCCCAGGGAAGAATCGGTTGAGGAACGAACGGTTGCTGTCGACGTACGAGGATTGGCGAAAAAGTTTGGATCCTTTGAGGCCGTCCGCAGCACTAGTTTCCAGGTCTTGCAAGGAGAAAGCTTCGGTTTACTGGGTCCCAATGGAGCCGGTAAATCGACATTGATCAGGATGCTCACCACCTTGCTGGTCCCCACCTCTGGTGAAGCATGGATTTCGGGGTTTCACCTCCGCAAGCAGTCCAATAAAGTCCGGCGCTCCATTGGCGTTATCCCCCAGGCGCTTACCTCGGATCCTGAGTTGACGGCACTGGAGAATCTTAACTTCTACGCACGGCTGTATAAAGTCCCGTGGTCACGCAGGCGGAAGCTGGTCAACGAGATTCTTGAATCTGTGGATTTGGCCGAGTGGAAGCACAAGCTGGTAGGAACTTTCTCAGGAGGAATGCGCCGACGCCTGGAGATCGGGCGCGCCCTCGTGCATGAGCCAAAAGTACTCTTTCTGGATGAACCCACTACCGGTCTGGATCCTGCCTCGAGGCTGGCTATGTGGGAAATGATCACCAGATTGAAGGCACAAACCGGAATGACGATTTTTCTCACCACCCACTACATGGAAGAAGCGGATCAGCTATGCGATCGAATCGCTATCTTCGATCACGGTCAGATCATCGCGATGGACACACCTGAGAATCTCAAGTCGAGTACTCCCGGGGACCAGATGATAGAAGCTCGTTTCCAGAATGCCCCTGATGACTGGGAACGTCGGATCAGTACCCTCCCCTCGGTTCAAACGGTTGAAGCTCAGAATGGAACCTACCGAATTCGCACCCAGGATATCCTGGCTACCGTATCCGCCCTGGCCATCAGGGCTCAGGAAAATTCAGTCTCGGTTTCCTCTCTGGGTATTCGCGGCAAAACGCTGGAAGACGTGTTCGTGCAATACACAGGCCGCAAACTACGGGACGTTCCCGAGAAATCGTTCCACCGCGAAATTCGTCATCTGTATAAGTAAGAGAGTGTCATGCTGGGAATCTGGGCTATCGTTGATCGTGACTTGAGAAAGTACTTTCGCAGCCCGGCTTTGATGACGGTTTCACTCTTCTTGCCGTTACTGCAGCTCATTATTATCGGCTACGCAGTGGGCGGGAAAATTACCGAAGTTCCTGTCGCCCTGGTCGACCTGGATCGCGAAGCGGAAGCCCGGGACCTGAGAGAGAAGTTCCAGGCAATCGAGGCCAATGCCAGGACTTTTTCCGTGCAACTGCAAGCCGGCGTAGATCAAGCGGTTCGAGCGGTCCGCCAGGGACGAGTCGCCGCTGCGATTGTCATCCCGGAAAACTACACGCGTCGAATCCGTCAGGGTAACCGTCCTGAACTCGGCCTCGTCCTCGACAACACAGACCCGTTCGTAGTCAGCGCACTAACCCAGAAGATGAACGAGCTGATCGACGCCATCAATCAACCAAACGTTTCACCTCGCCACCTGCAAAGGGTTGCCTTGCAGATTGTCGAGATCTTTCCCTACGTGGAGTACATCAAATACCTGCTGCCGGGTGCCATCACTCTCGCCATCTTCGTGTGCACACTGATCGGAGG
>DATGOF010000169.1:0-11040 GCA_035306285.1 Acidobacteriota bacterium
CCTGAACCTTGCCGAGTACATCCTGATGGACTATATGCAAAAGAAGACGCGAACCGTCCACTAGCGCCTCTGATGATTGAATATCTGGTTACGTATCATATTGATTTAAAACAAGTTCCGGTGATCCAGCAGAGGCTCTTGTGGAGATCCTCGGGACTTTACACTGTGCTAACATTGAACTCTTATGAGTACTGATACCACTGAGAACGTGGTCGAGCAGGAAGAGCAGCTGGTCGAATCGATTGTGCCTGAAGAGTCCCCAGGTGAATCACAGACCAGCCTTGCAAGACTGGCGCCCCTTCAACGGTATCTACTTGAGATATCCAAGTTTCCATCCTTAAGCGCCGAAGAAGAACATGAACTGGCAGTCCGCTATCAGGAGGAAGGGGATCAACAGGCCGGATACCGTCTCATCACGGCGAATCTCAAACTGGTGGTGAAGATAGCCAGAATTTATAGCCGCGTCTACTCTAATGTTATTGACTTGATTCAAGAAGGCAATATTGGATTGATCGAAGCGGTACGCCGGTTCGATCCTTATAAGGGTAACCGTCTTCCAACCTATGCTTCCTGGTGGATCAAGGCTTACATTATAAAGTTCATTCTCGACAACTTTCGTATCGTCAGAGTCGGGACCACCAATGAGCGGCGAAGACTCCTGTTCAATCTCCGCAAAGAGAAGGAAAAACTACGACTGCAGGGGATCGAACCCACTCCTCAGTTGATAGCCCGCCGTTTGAATGTCAGCGTTGAGGATGTGGAGGCCGTCGAGCACAACATAGAGTCGAACGATTTAAGTTTGGATGCGACTGTCTCGAACGACTCTTCGCTCCAATATATCGATACGCTGGAGGCCCGCGATGAAATGGTGGACGAGAAGCTGGCCAGAGCTCAGTTGCGGGAGCTGTTCAATCAGAAGTTGAAGGAGTTTTCAGCCGGACTTTCAGAAAGGGAGCGGATTATTCTGGAGCAGAGGTTGATAGCCGAAGAGCCCAAGACCTTGCAGGAGATCGCCGATCAATTCGGCGTCACCCGGGAGGCAATTCGGCTTAATGAGAAAGCTCTCGTGAAGAAGATCAAGAAATACATGGAAAAGACATTCGACGGCGTCACCCAGGTCGAGTTCGGTCTGCTCAGCTAATTCGACTTCAAGCACCTCGTTAAAGCTGGAAAAACTCTCGAAAATTACCGGTCTGGCAAAATCAAAAATTGCGAAAGCAAGGACCTGATTGTATCTTATTCAGCATGAAGAAACTCCAAACTTACGTCGCGTTGCTGGCTGTATTATTTATCAGCTCCCCTCTCGCCACACCTCTGATTGCACAAACGCAGGACGAGATCTCCGAATTTTTTGGAAAGTGGAAGTACAAGGTTACTGAAGGCGATCGCGTGATTATCGCAACTATCATCAGTGTCGTTCCCACCTCTCAACGCATGGTCGTGAAAACCCATCGGAACGACGAAACCCTCGTGCTGGGTTTGGAAGAAGAAGTTGTCATGAAGCACGGAAACGAAACGGTCGCCTTCGAAAGCCTCAACCGCGGAGCAGCCTACGTCCTGACCCTTTCCAAGGCCAACATGAAGGTCAACGGAATTTATCGTTACGAATAAATTTCCTGAAACCAGCCTGGCAAAAAACTCATCTAAACCCTTCGTATTGCTAGATACGTTGCCCGGAGGGCGAGTGAGTCCGCATACTAAATCTTTCGCTTGACAGCCGAAAGATCGTTCGTATCATAGACTCCTTTCATAAATGTGCCCGACGGCATGTTGCCGCGGGCGCGTTTTTTTTTTGCGAAATTCATCGACTGAGAAAGGATATTCGAAATGGCCGAAAAGTTGAGTAAGACTGCTCGAACCAGTATGAGGCAAAAAGGAGTTGCCGGAAATGGGCGGCTTTGCCCCCAGTGCGGGAACCCTATGGTCGCAACTAAAGTGATCCGAACAGCTGCCCGTCCTGGTGGCATGTACTGGGTCTGTCAAAAAGACGATTATCGAGTCAAGACTCGGTAGCCCCAAAGATCGTCGTGCCCCTGCCTGGACAAATCTTCACCCGTCGTTTCTGTCATGCTATCTGGCGATTTAATCCAGCGATCTTGAACGGGTCGCCTTCATCACGTTGTCTGTGTCGTCTCCGTGGTCAAATTCTAGCCGCCGAAATTCCTCTGTGTCGTCTGTGCCTCCATCGTTAAATTCCGCTTCGACGCAGAACTCATACGATCAACATCGCGTCGCCGTAACTGTAGAAACGGTAGCCCTCTCGAATGGCTTCTTGATAGGCCGACAACAGCAGGTCTTTCCCGGCAAATGCCGCAGCCAGCAAAATCAAACTCGATCTCGGGAGGTGAAAGTTGGTGATCAGGCAATCTACGACCTTAAAGTGAAACCCGGGGTAGATGATCAGATCAGTCGTTTCTTTCACCCCAACGATCTTTCCATACTTGATCGCCACGGTTTCAAGTACCCGGGTGGTCGTCGTTCCCACCGCTACGATTCGCCCGCCCTGCTCCTTGTTACGTTGGATCTTTTCCGCTGCCGCGGGGTCGATCGAGTAGAATTCGGGATCGACCGTGTGCTCTTCGACGTGCTCGCTGGTAACGAGTTTAAAGGTGCCGTACCCTACATGCAGCGTTATCAAACAGTGATTTAGCTGATTCAGTAGCTCAGGAGTAAAGTGAAGCCCCGCTGTCGGAGCGGCGATTGATCCCCGCTCTCGCGCATAAACGGTTTGATAGCGTTGCCGATCGGTCGAATCCTCCACTTCGGGTGCCGTCTTGCTGCGACGTATATAGGGCGGAAGCGGCATTGTACCGAGCCTCTCGATCTGGTCCCAGAATCGCCCCTTGACCGAGAATTGGATCGTACGAGCAGGGCTATCAGGGACTGATTTGACTACCTGCGCTTCCAGTTCTCCTTGTTTAAAGATCAGCCGGGTACCAAGTTTCAGTTTTCTTCCTGGCCTTGCAAGCACCTTCCATTTCTGGGGTCCGACTTCTTGCAGGAGAAGGATTTCTATCGACTCTTTCGTTCCGGGCCGACGAGCGAAAAGGCGAGCGGGGAAAACCCGGCTGTCATTAAGGACTATCAGATCCTCTTGAGTGATAAACTTCGGAAGATCTTTGAAGATCCGATGATAAAAAGAACCCGTGCTCCGATCGACAACCATAAGGCGCGACGCATCCCGCTTACCGGAAGGATGCTGCGCTATCAGTTCTGGTGGGAGATTGTAATTGAAGTCCTCGATCTTCAAACTTGTTCCTGTAAAGCTCAAACTTCGATTTGCGTTCAGGGTTTGATTCTACCCAAGATTCTTCTCTCGCAGGTTGAAGCTGCTGTAAGCCGGACAGAACTCTAGGCAATATGAAAGTTCACAGGTCGGTTGTCGAACTCGCTTCGGCGCATTTTCTGATAGACAACTATTCCTCCATGCTGGGTGCTTTCCTCCCTTTTCTTCACCGGGAATTGGGGCTGACCCTCTCTGAGGCCGGTATTCTGGGGGGCATTCTTGTCTTTTCGAGTTCGCTGATGCAGCCGGTCTACGGCTTTCTCTCCGACCGCCTGGGACATAAGATCTTCTCGGCCCTTGCACCGGCGGTGGCAGGAACTTTCATCGCCTCCCTGGGCCTCGCACCCAGTTTTGGAGTACTGGCCCTTCTAATATTTATGGGAGGAGCGGGGATTGCAGCCTTCCACCCCCAGGGAGCGTCTCTGGCCGCATCGGTGGTTCAGCGTCGGGCCGGCTTCAACCTCTCATTTTTTATTGCCGGGGGAATGATTGGTTACTCGCTTGGCCCCGTCTTTATCTCCAGCATTATCCTGACGTTTGGGCTGAAGAACAGTTTCTGGGCCGCCTTACCGGGCATTCTGATGAGTATTTATCTGCTGCGCTTTGGACCGTCCCCGCAGCCGGTTGACAGGAGTCGACCGAGGCCACCTCTGTCTCGACTCCTGGAGGGACGCTGGCTGCCTTTATCGCTTCTTTATATCCTGGTTATTATTCGCTCCATTATTCAACTCGTGTTTGTCGCTTTTCTCCCGCTCTATTTCACGACCCTCGGAAAGAGCGAAATGGAAGGGAGTCAATACCTGAGCATGTTCCTACTGGCCGGCGGGATTGCTAGCTTCATAGGCGGTATTCTGGCTGACCGTTACGGTGGAAAGAAAATCATTGCCACCTCGATGGCCGGCTGCTTTCCCTTCCTGTTCGGGTTTTTGCACACAGAGGGGCCAATTTCGATCATCTTCTGTACACTCGGCGGTGCTTTTCTTCTCCTCTCGACTCCGGTCAATGTGGCTATGGCGCAGCGCCTCGTTCCGGAAGGCGCAGGTACGATATCGGCTCTGATGATGGGCTTTGCCTGGGGAGTGGGTGGACTCTTCGTGCCGCTGGTCGGTTCATTAAGCGACCTCTACGGCTTACCGCAGATGCTGATGACCCTGATCTTTGTCGCCATTCCAGGGTTCCTGCTTGCCCTCATGCTCCCCCGACGGACTGATCTCCGAGCTGCGGATTTCAAATTGGACCACGGCCGAGTAACGTAGCCGCCAGGAAAGAGGAGACTCCTGGTTCGCTATCCTGTCAGACATCCAGGAGGACCTGGGCGCGCCATCCCCCATGGACTTGTTCCAGGCAGAACTCGTGCAGCGTAATCGCTTTCACGTCCACCCTTTGCTCATGGCGATCGGCGTCCAGGGTTTCTCCCACCAGGCGAGCGCGTAATCGATAAACTTCACTTGCCTTCTCAATCTGGATCTCATTCACCCTGAGCACTAGGTAGTCGGCATCTTTGAAATAGACGAATTCCTGGAGGAACCGAAAAAGTAAGAGATCCAGCGCGGAGTCTTCCAGTTCGACCTCGCGAGTCACTTCAGGCCGGATCTCGTCCAGGTTCTCGATCATGGCATTCATGACGGCTTCAGCAGCCGACCGGAAAACCTCTTCGAGGGTGGCCCCGTTGGCTTCGAATGCTATGTCCGCAACTGTGTACTCATCCACATAGTGGTATGGCATGATGAACTCCCCGCCCGGGGGCCTCAGCCTTTCACGTTTCCTATCGGAATAAAGCGGGCGACCGGGGTACTCAGCCCGGCACGGGCCGTGGCATCCACGACTTCGTCTATGCTCTTGTAAGCCCCACCTGCTTCCTCAGCAAGACCCGAGTATGAAGCGGTGCGGATGTAGATGCCTCGATGCTTCAACTCCCTTTGAAGCTTGTCTCCTCGCCATAGCTTTCGAGCTTTGGTCCGGCTCATCGTCCGTCCGCTTCCATGGGCCGTACTGTAAAAGGCCTCTCTGCCGCTTTCTACACCCAGCAGAAGGTACGACCCCGTTTCCATGCTTCCTCCAATGATGACCGGTTGCCCCAGGTCCTGGTAGCGCTCGGGGACGTCAGGCATACCGGGTGCGAAAGCTCGTGTGGCTCCTTTGCGATGAACCAGAAGTTCTCGCTCTTCTCCATCAACGGTGTGTCGCTCCAGTTTCGCGGTGTTGTGGGAGACGTCGTAGATCATGTGCATACCCATGTCTTCTGCCGAGCGACCAAACACCTCTTCGAACGTCTTTCGAACGTGATGGGTGATCACCTGACGATTGGCAAAAGACATGTTTAAACCACACTTCATAGCGGCAAAGTAATCCTGACCTTCTGGCGAATTGAAAGGTGCGCAGGCAAGCTCGCGGTCACGCAGTTGGATGCCGTATTTTGGACCCATCACCTTGAGAAAGAGTTGCAGGTAATCGGTTGCCACCTGGTGTCCGAATCCGCGGCTTCCACAGTGAAACATCACGACTATCTGCTCAGGAATGTCCAGGCCGAAAGCTTTGGCTGTCTCGTGGTTCACGATATTTTCAGGATGAAGGACTTGCACCTCGAGATAATGATTTCCGGAACCCAGCGTCCCAACCTGATTGAGTCCTCTCTTTATGGCCCGCTCGCTGATCTTCGAGGGGTCTGCCCCGGCGATACATCCCTTTTCCTCGGTAAGCTCGAGATCCTCCTCCCAGCCGTATCCTTGGTTGACGCACCATCTGGCACCCTGTACGACCAGCTCTTTGAACTCGCTCTCGCTCACTTTCAGTGCACCACTACTGCCGACTCCAGCGGGAATCCGTTCAAAAAGGCGATCTACCAGCTCTTCGATACGAGGCTCAACCTCGGAAAGAGTCAAATTGGTTCTTACCAGGCGCATGCCACAGTTAATATCGAATCCGATTCCGCCCGGCGAAATCACTCCTCCCTGTGCCGGATCCATTGCCGCGACGCCCCCAATGGGAAACCCATAGCCAGAATGAGCGTCCGGCATGCATAAAGCGTACTTCACAATCCCGGGAAGGGTGGCCACATTGGTAATCTGCTCGAGCACGGCGTCGTCCATGTCTTGCATCAGCTTCTCCGTGGCAATGATGCGAGCCGGCACCCGCATCCCTTCCTTATAGTCAGTCGATACCTCCCAGATTGTTTCTGATACCTGTTGGACTGCGTCGAGTAGTTCCATTCATACCCCCCCCGAAACGCTCCCACCGGCAAGCCAGGCTACTCCGGGGAAGCGCTCCGGAAGTCCAAGAGTTTCAATTAGTTGCCGCACGGGTTCTGACAAGCCAAGCTGCATGCGAATTTGCCAGGAGCCCCGCCAACATTAAAAGGTTAGAATCACTCCGCCTGAAAGCTCCTGAGTGTTGAAGTCTTCATCCAGCACATCGTAAAGCTTCAATCTCCGGTAATCGAAGCGCAAGCCGAGAGGTCCGGCCAGTTCTCGAAACTTGACCCCGATACCCCAGTTGGTCAGGAAACTGGTACCGGTATCTGGGAAGCTGTCACCGAACCGGTGCAGAAAACCGAGCCCCCAGGCAAAGTTAGGGACCAGGCGGCCCACGGGAATATTCAATACAAAAGCACCGGAGTAATAGAGCCCGTCATCTTCCTCGCTGGCGTCCGCGGGGACCATAATTCCCCGGGTATACGCGAGTGTATTTTCGAAGCCGAAAATTCCCAGGAAGGTCTTCTCGTAACGCACACCGAGCGTTGAGTAGTTATCGACCTCGATTGAGGATGCCGCCGTAGTGAGATCTCCCGAATGATTCCATGCCACAAAGCCAGAAAGATCGGAGCCCTGCACGAGAGAAGAAAGAAGAACGAATAGAACAACGACGGAAAAATGTTTCATGAGGTAATTCCATAGATCTGGAGAAATCTGACGAAATCATCTTCGTTTCTAAACTTTTGAAACGCTTCTTCATTCAATATTCTAGCAAAGTCGCGGAAGCCCGCTGATATGGCCTGGCCGAGATACTTGATGCAATAATCGAGGCTTCCTAAATCTGCGAACACCTTCGCCATCTCGTAGTACTGGTCTGGTGAGGGCTCGGCCTCGCTAGGAAAGCTGAGTTCGATGGCAGATTTTGAACGCAATATTTCGGGATCGATTTCCAGCGCTCGCCTGTACGCTTCCAGGCCTGCTTCATAGTGGCCACGCTGCATCTCCGCGTATCCGAGGTTGACGTAGAAATTGGCTACCTCTGGTTTCAAACGAATGGCCCTGTGGAATGCACCTGTGGCATCGCCGTATCTGAGCTCGGCGATATCAATGATCCCTTTCGTGTTATAGGCATACGAGTAACCAGGTTCGAGACCAATCGATCGCTCCACGGCCTGCCGCGCCTGATAGAACATGTGCAGGCGGGAATAGGTGACGGCCAGCTTGTTGAAAATGACCTCGTGATACGGGTTGGCCTCGGCCGCTTCCAGATATTTCAATAGAGCGAGGTGGTCCTTACCTTCCTGAAGCAGTTCATCGCCTTCCGCCATCAGACGAATGGCCTTAATCTCCTGTTCTCGAGGAACTGGAAGCTTCTCGATCCGTGCGGGACCACAGTCAACCAGAGCAAGAACGGCCGCAACCAGTGTGATCGCGGTTCTTACTTTCATGACTACGTATCAGTGTAGCACGCAGCGTCACTTTATTCTGATCCAAAACCTGTTAGAATAAGATCCTTGCAAAAAATGGCTATGGAAAAAACGGAAGACGTACAACGAGTAATCGAAGATGTTCTCGAAGCCATTATCGATGAATGGTACGGCAACGTTTCAAACTTCTATGTAACTGCCGAACGGCTCGCCAGTAATCCCGACCTCAAAGGCGAAGAAGAACTCAAGAAGTTCCACGACGAAAAGGGCCACCGAATCAAATTCAACAAGGACAATCTCGATTTCACCTATGGATTGCGCTCCTACTGGAATGGTTCGAACCTGCTGGTCGAAGTCAGCGTGAACAACAAGGTCGCCGACTTTGATTACGAGGAGTTTCAGCAGCGCCTGGTTTCCCATTACCGGAACACTGGCAAGCAGACTGTGCCGACACCTTACGAACTACGTAACCACACGTACAGCGAGATTTTTGAGCTGGACTCCAGCTTCGGCGAAGCATTGAAGATTGAATCGCGAGCAGACAAGGCCGAGATCATGAGCATCTCATTTAGAATGAATAACAGCTTTCTCGATAAGCTGGTTGCTCATCCGGTCTCCTGTAAAGAGTTGTTCGAGAACTATTGTGTGACTCCGTTTCGCAATATCTACGCCACCGTCTACCGTAAGAGCCGGTAGGTCAGTTCGTAGCGCGGAACAGGTCACGATTCAATCTGAACCTGAGGGCGCGGCCAAGCGGCCGGCGCTTTTCGATTCATCCGCCCGCTTCTCGGCCAGGGAACCTTCCTATCTTCCCGCTCTAAGAGAAGGCTGGCGGGTACTCTCAATCACAACATCGGCCTGCGCGCCGTTGGGAGGGAGTTTGCCTTGGCTCGTCGCTTATTAATCCCGTTTATCGCTTTCCTCAGTTTCTCTCTTGGCGTTATCATCAGTCGCCCTTCGGACGAACCCAAGATCCTACTTGAGAATGAATCCGTACGAGTGCGCGAAGTCATTATGCAACCCGGTGTGGAGAACCCCGAGCACACCCATGAATATCCTCACGTGGGAGTCTTTGTTGAAGGAGGAACCCTCGAGTTCCACGAGGGTGGAGCGGTGGAAACAGTTACTTTTCAGAAGGGAGATGCCGGGTGGCGTGAGGCTGGAGTGACGCATCGTATTGTCAATCGCTCGAAAACGCCCGTCCATGTCGTAGAAGTCGAACTGAAATAGGCCGATGGTTAGGAATGTTAAACCGTAGAAAGAGCACGGAGCTCGGCCACCGAGATCTGGGTGAAGTCTCTGATAATCCGGTCCGGATTTAATTCCGCCAGCTCATCCTCTGGATGGGTTGTTGCCAGAGCAACGCATCGGGATCCGGCTCTCAAAGCTGCCACGACTCCCGAAGGCGTATCTTCGAAAACAACGCAAGCCCGGGCACTAAACCCCAGTCTCTCGGCAGCCAGCAGGAAAACTTCCGGATCTGGCTTGCTCTTACTGACGTCGGCCCCCGTCAGGGTGACTTTAAAGAACCCGCGAATGTTGAGTCCATCAAGCACCAGATCGACGTTCTCAATGGGACCACTGGTAGCCAACGCCATCGGCAATCCGGCAGAATCCAACTCCTCCAGAAAGGCATCCAGGCCGGGCACCATCCTCTCCCTCAATTGAGGTCTGGCGATTTCACGATAGAGTTCTTCTTTTCGAGAGGCCATCCGTGCAGCTTCTTCCGGTTCCAGCTTTCGTTCCAGTAAGGCCTCCAGCATCTCATGGTTTCTTTGACCGAAGACCGCCAGCACATCTTCTTCGGTAAACTCTCTGCCCTCCTCTTCACCCAGCCGTCGAAACGATTCCAGGTGCAACTGTGCATTGTCCAGAATGACTCCATCCATATCGAAAATTACCGCCTCTATCATCAATCTCTATTCCTTCCTTCCAGTAGTCACATTTCGTCATCCGATTGCGCATTCTCACGAACACTGGCTTCGAACCAGAGCGAGATCGCTTCTGCAGCTCGTTCGGCGAGGTTCGGTTGACTCAACAGGTGATCTCCACCCGCCAGCGAAAAGAATGTCTTCGGCTGGGGAGCAGCGCCGAAGAGCTCTTCGGCCTTGCTGATGTTCACGATCCGATCACGCGTTCCGTGAATAACAAGGAAAGCTCCAGACCATTTCTGAAGCGTCGTCAAGGGCTTATGCCGTTTCAGGTCTTCAAAAAATTCCCGGCTGATCACAAAATCTCGGCCCATAACCGAGACCGTCGCTTTGCCATCTCTTTCCAGCGCTTCACGATTCTCGGGCGTCAATACGCGGGTTATCTCTTCAGGTATGGCAGAGGAGGCAATTGCCACAATCCCCTGGATCTGTGCGAGACGCTCGGCTGCCAGAATCGCAGCCGCACCACCCATTGAGTGTCCCGCCAGCACTCGAACCGGGTATCCCTGATTCAGCATCCAGAGAACAGCCGTCTCGATATCGTCGACGTCATCCGAGAGGGTGGTTTGTCCGAAGTCGCCTTCACTCTCTCCCAGACCGGCAAAATCGAAACGAAGAACGAGAAAACCCCGTGCCGCAAGAGCGCGACCCAGCCAGACCAGGATCTTGTAATCTTTCGAACAGGTGAAGCAGTGAGACAAAACGATTCCCGCCCGAGTCTCTCCCTCCGGTGTGTGGAGGATACCGGCAATCTTTTGACCACGCCGATTTTCAAACTGGACCCGAATTTGTTTTCCGCCCTTCATGTCGCTCACAATTCTACATCGTTACGGGGAGGAGAGCCTTTGCCACGCCGCAACCGGGTTCTATCCACCGTCTCCGGACAAGGCAAACCACAAGGAAGGCGGCAACTGGGAGACCCATGCGGCAAAGGGACAGCCAGCTCTAACAGAAGCTTAGACAGTCGACGCAGTGGAAGACCTACGACGTTGTTGTAACAGCCATCGATCGCCTTCACCAGCCGGCTTCCCAGTCCCTGTATTGCGTAAGCTCCGGCTTTGTCCAGGGGCTCGCCCGATCGAACATACTCGTCAATTTCAGATGCCGAGTAAGAACGCATTTTGACCGAAGTTTCGACTAAGCCGGTGGCCTGTGCCTGGTCAGAACAATACATCAGGGCCAGACCCGTTATCACCGAATGCGTC
>DATGOF010000170.1:0-5318 GCA_035306285.1 Acidobacteriota bacterium
AGATATGATCCAACTTATCTGCTTCAGCTCTCGGAATTGACACTCTCAAAAGCAATTCCTCCGAAGGGCCTCCGATCTTGCTGCCTTCGATCAGATAGCCCCGTGCCGACAATTGCTCAACACCCCACCAGTTACCGGTATGCTGCTGGACGAAGTCTGTCGGATTCGTAGGAAGAGGCGAATCTTCTCGGCTGAGTTCGATCTCCGCCTGAGGAAACTGCCCTTTTACGCCGACACCGATCCGGTAGCGTCGTTCCGGAGAAAGCCCCTGGAAACGAGCACTAATGCTAACCCCCTCCACGGTGGTGCGGATTACCGGAGAACTCATGCTGACACGATCCTGGGCGGGAAGAAGAGTTTGGAACAGCGCAGCTACTGCTACGACAGGAAAACAAGAAATCCACAACCTTCTCATCATGCCACCCCCTTATTCATTGAGTGATCATCATTATTGCAAGTCACAGTGCTGGTGTCAGCACAATATTTCGAAAGGAGACAGGGCCGTGGTCTCCTTGCAGCATAAGAGGTCCGGGTTCTCCTTCGTTACTGTCTAGAGCTCCTCCCGTGATACCGGGGATTTCCTGCTGGTCAATCACCGTCGTGCCATTCAATACTACGGTGACGGTCCTCCCCACCAGGGTTATCTCATAGGTTTGCCACTCCCCGGCTTTGCGAGCGGCGTTTACGACCGGATCAAGAAAGCCATAAATTCCACCGATAAAGAGGCTGCCCGGCTCCTTTCCGAAGTCATCCTGGATCTGGAGTTCATACCGCCCGCGCAGGTAGACGCCGCTATTGCTTTTCTCCGGATAGCGAAACTCCAGACTCAGCTTGAAATCCTTGAATTCTTGTTCGGTAATAAGGTCGGTTCCTCGTTCGGTATTTCTAAGTACGCCGTTTTCGACCACCCAATTATTGGGCATATCAGGGTCACGGGGCTTCCAGCCTTCGAGGTTAGGCTGAATCAGCTGGATCGGCTCACCCCACTCCGGCATCCCTTCTACCCTTAGATCAGGAGCACGAACAGCGGTCCATGATACTTCCGTCTTCTCTTCTGAGATGGTTGTGCCTCTGATGACGCCGTTCTCTAGCTTGCCACGAAACGACAAGTTGTCATCATACTTTTCATATTGCGGAGGCAAACTAAAGTAAAGCTCTGATTCCGTGATTTCTATGGTTTCGATCGGACGAGCACTTCCGACTCGGCCGACAAACCGTCCGGTGATGCCTCCGTTTTCGCGGGTGATTTCGAACCAGCTCGGGTAAGTGTACCCATCGGCCTGGACCGTTACGTCCCAGCGACCGACGAAATCGTCTTCGGAAACCGAAGCTGTTTCATCGGCTACGATTGGCTCTCTCTCTACAGGTCCGCAAGCCTGGGTCATGATTGGGAGGATGAAAAGCCAGAACAATCCGATACGCATCTTAACTCCTCTTGACTGGATTTCCTGGGCAAGTCTCAGTTTACGATGCAACTCCAGCAGTTGTGTTGGAGCGCAATTTCCTTCACTAATCGTACCACTTTCTTTATAGGAGCACGGTCAGCTGCTGTCCAGAGTGAGTTGGAAAAATTCTCAGTCGGAATCTCTTTACGATCGAGGAAAAGCAAGCGAAGTTGCGGTTGGAATCCTTGACTCTGCGGTGTATCGTTTAACAGATGAAAGCTATTCAGATCGAGCAGACTGGGGGTCCGGATGTCCTTCAGTACAAGGACGTGAATCGACCGTCTATCGCAGCCGATGAGATTCTCATTCGTGTTGAAGCCGCTGGAATCAATTTTATCGATACCTATCATCGCCGGGGTTTGTATCCCGTGAAATTGCCTTTCATCCCCGGTGTCGAAGGTGCTGGAACTGTCGTGGAAAAAGGCTCAGATGTTACCGAGTTTGCTGAGGGTGATCCGGTGGCGTATTGTACGAATTTAGGCTCCTACGCAGAGTTCGTCGCCATACCGGCCTGGAAGGCTGTTGCAATTCCCGAGGGTGTCAGTACCGAAACGGGAGCCGCCGTAATGCTTCAGGGGATGACTGCTCATTATCTCTGTACCGATACCTTTCCCCTCCAATCTGGGAAGACAGCCCTGATACACGCGGCAGCAGGAGGTGTAGGCCTGCTCCTGGTTCAACTGGCTCGTTTGAGGGGCGCCCGAGTCATTGGTACCGTTTCTACGGAAGAGAAGGCAGAGCTGGCACGTCAGGCCGGTGCCGATAACGTCATTCTCTACACCCGGGAGGACTTCGAGCAGCGAGTGCGGGAATTGACTGACGGTCGTGGTGTTGATGTCGTCTACGAATCAGTGGGAAAGAGTACCTTTGAAAAGAGCTTGAACTGCTTGAAACCGCGTGGGTATCTCGTTCTCTTCGGCCAATCCAGCGGTCCCGTCGAGCCCCTCGACCCACAGGTCCTCAACAGCAAAGGTTCACTTTTCTTGACACGCCCGAGCCTCAACCACTATATGGCCGATCGCACCGAAGTCCTGCGGCGGGCTGGCGAATTGTTGGAGCTTGTCGAGACGGGTAAATTGGCAGTTAGAATCGGAGAGAAATTTCCGCTGCAAGAGGCCGCCGAAGCTCATCGCAGGCTGGAAGCGCGGAAAACTACAGGAAAGGTGTTACTGATTCCGTGAAGGACTCATCGCGGAGATCCCTCTTGCTTCTGAGTATGCTGGTTTTCTTAATACCCGGGATCGCTTTAGGCCAGGCAAGTGGGGATCGACAAATTGCTCTGACTTTCGAGCGATTGCCGCTGATGCGGCCAGCCGGGTTTTGGAGACCTCGCGAAGTCAGCAATCTTATTCTCCGTACACTGGCACGTGAAGAGATTGTTGCGGCCGGCTTCGTCGTCGAGGAGAAGATCGATGATGATCCTTCCAGCTTTATCGTTCTGAAGGATTGGGTCGAGGCAGGGCACCTTCTGGGTAACAATACCTATGCTTACGTCGATTTGAACGAGCTGGAGGCCGACGATTTTATCCCCCACGTGGCTGACGGGCAGCGCTATCTCAGAAAGGTAGCCTGGAGCAGCCGCTTTAACTTTCGATACTTGAGATTTCCGTTACTTCATGAGGGGAACACGGAGAGAAAAAAGAAGCGAGTTGCCGAGGCTCTCCGTAGAGGAGGCTATACCGTGGCTCCGGTCACCACCCGGACTGCAGATTTCGAATTCAATCCCCTTTATGTGAACAACGAGCAAGACAGTGAAGCTATTGAGAAGCTTCGAACCCTGTATCTGGACCATATCGCGGATTGTCTGACCTATTCTGAATCTCAGTCGTTAAAAGTGTTCGAGCGCGAAATCCCGCAGATCCTGCAGCTGCATGCTGGAGTGGCAACCGCCATCTTTCTTGATGATTTGATTTCGATGCTGAGAGAAAGGGGATATTCTTTTATTTCTCTGCCGGAAGCGCTTGAGGACCCGGCATATGAAACAGAAGAATCTTATATAGGCCCCTTGGGGTTGACTTTGCTTGAGCGGGTAGCCGCGACACGGCAATTACCGTACGACCCGGCTGCCTGCCAGATCGACCGCAAAGCAATTACAGCTATCCTTGCCAGTCAAAGCCCCTGAATGACCTGCCCCGGTATTCCGTGGAAGCGATGAGATTAGAAACGCCTGATTACCTGATTAATTGCTGATACTGCACATGCCACGGCGTGGAGCCCCACAATGACACGGGCCAGGCTCCACCTTCTCCTGGCTTCTGCTTCCAGCTACTGCAAAGGATGAGAGAAGTCGAGTAGTCTCCGTTCCTCCACAGTCAGGACATTCCACTGTATCGGTCTCTCTGAAGAGGATACGCTCAAAACTCTGGTTGCATTGATGACACTGGTATTCGAATATCGGCATGCGTTTAATTATAGGAAAAACGACGGACGGCGAGGAAGAGGATTGCCCTGCGTGCTCGGGCGATTCCAGCTTCGAAGAATCACATGATCCTCTCCTCTGCACCGGAAAACGCCGGCTTGTTCTCCCTTCACCCGTTTCATGGCGGAGCGCCCAGATTTTTCTCTCCTATTTGGCGCGGCAGGCCTCCCGCTTCCAGTCCGGGAGATCTCGGGCTTGCTCGCCCAGGTAGATCTGGCGCGGACGGGCGATCTTTTGCTCCGGGTCGTTCAACATCTCTTCCCACTGAGAAAGCCAGCCCGAAGTGCGTGCCACTGCGAAGAGGACAGGGAAAATCTCGGTAGGAAAGCCCATTGCCTGGTAAATCAGGCCCGAGTAGAAGTCAACATTGGGGTACAGCTTCCGATCTACGAAATAGGAGTCTTCAAGCGCGATCTCTTCCAGCTTGAGGGCAACATCCAACAGGGGATTAGAACGGGTTTCTTTGAAGACCTGATGAGCTAACTCCTTAATGATCTTTGCCCTAGGATCATAGTTCTTATAAACCCGGTGTCCGAAGCCCATCAGTCGAAACTCACCGTTCTTTACCCGCTCAATATAAGCCGGAATCTGATCGATGGATCCGATCTCTGCCAACATCCTCAGAACCGCCTCATTTGCGCCTCCATGGAGAGGACCGGAAAGGGCAGCTATTGCTGCAGCAGTTGCACAATAGGGATCAGGTCTTGAACTCCCAACACTACGAATGGAGTTGGTGCTGCAGTTTTGTTCATGGTCGGCATGCAAGATGAAGAGGATGTCCAGCGCCTTCTCAAGCACAGGATTCACTTCATATCGGGGCTCGTCCATCTTAAACACCATAGATAGAAAATTCCCCGGATAGGAGAGATCAGCATCCGGATAAACGGCGGGCAAACTGCAGCGGTGTCGATGAATGAAAGCCGCTAGTGTAGGCATTGCTCCAATTAACCGATACACCTGTTCGTGGCGCACGTCTAAGTCGTCTAAGTCCGCTGCTTCCGGAAAATAGGATGACATTCCGGCCACCGCACTCATGAGCATTCCCATCGGGTGGCCGTCGTAGCGAAAGTTGCGGATCAGGTCAGCTATTCCTTCCGGGATTATGCGGTGCCGATTGACCTGGTTTTCCCACTCCTCGAGCTGGTTCTGACTAGGGAGTTCCCCGTTGAAGAGAAGGTAGGCCACTTCCAGAAAGGAACAGTACTCGGCAAGCTGCTCGATCGGATAACCACGATAGCGGAGGATACCCTTCTCTCCATCAATGAAAGTGATTCTACTCTTGCAACTGGCTGTATTTTTGAAACCGGGATCATAGGCCATGAGTCCGAAATCGTCTTCAGAAACCTTTATTTTCCGGAGTTCAATGGAAGGAATCGTACCGTGACCGATTTCAATCTCGTATTTTTCGCCGGTTCTATTGTCTTTAATCGTGAGCGTGTCGCGAGACATATCTC
>DATGOF010000171.1:0-2353 GCA_035306285.1 Acidobacteriota bacterium
CCGCCATTGGAAAGGAATATCTCGAAATGTTCGGTGGGAGGACAAGCATACAGCTGGACGATTACCGAAAGCTGACGCTTCGCCAAAACGGTCGCCGCAAGACTCGTCGTGCGATCCTGCGTAGAAACCGAGGGCACCGTCACGCGCTTGAAGTGATGATGCAACGGATCTGCCAGGGAGGACCGGCTCCCATATCTTTCCAGGAGCTCGTCGATTCTACCCTAACTACCTTCGCCATCAAGATATCTCTGGCTAGTGGCGAAGAAGTTCGTTTGGATTGGATGAGAGCGCAGCTTGCTGAACGGGTCAATTCATCGTCCTACGGTAATTCGGGCGGTCGTGAGGCACCGCCTTCGACGGAGAAGAGTTGAAGATTTTTCACCTGGTTGGGGCAAGACCCAACTTCATGAAGGCGGCTCCCGTTATCAGGAGTCTCCGGAGCAGGGGCAATGGCGTGCAACAAAGGCTCGTGCATTCGGGCCAACACTATGACCACTGCATGTCGGCCGTGTTCTTCAAGGAACTGGGTCTTCCGGAGCCCGATCTGTTCCTGGGAGTGGGCTCAGGATCGCATGCCTATCAGATCACTGAAATCATGAGGCGACTGGATCAGGTGCTTTCCAACGAGACTCCAGATTGTCTGCTTGTCTATGGTGACGTGAACTCCACGCTAGCGGGTGCCCTGGCGGCAGCTCGGCGGGGCCTTGCCGTTGGTCACGTGGAGGCCGGTCTCCGCTCTTTTGATGGAACGATGCCCGAGGAGCGCAATCGGATTGCAGTGGACTGGCTGTCCCAATGGCTTTTCGCGCCCTCCACCGATGCTGTTGAAAATCTTCAACGAGAAGGAATCTCGCCCGAAAGGATTTACCCGGTTGGAAACGTCATGATCGATACCCTTCTGCATCACCAACACGATTTCAAAGAGCGCCCTCTTCTTGACCAGCTCGGACTCCGAGACCGGGATTACCTGCTGGTGACGCTTCACCGTCCTTGCAACGTCGACTGTGGGACCCGGTTGCAAGAAATTATCTACGTGCTCGAAACTATCAGCAAGGGTATTCCTGTTCTTTTCACCCTTCATCCGCGTACGGAAGCGTCACTTAAAGAGCACTCTATCCAAGCTGAAACGGCAAATCTCAGACTGATGCCTCCCCTGGGCTACTTGGACTTTCTCTGCTTGCTGTCTCGAGCCCGTGCGGTGATCACCGACTCCGGTGGTGTCCAGGAGGAGAGCACATTCTTGGGGATCCCCTGCCTGACACTTCGGGCAAACACGGAGAGGCCGGTGACGGTTATCAGAGGGACAAATCGCCTGGTTGGGAACGATCCTCAAAGCCTGCTCGAAACTGTGCAGGAAATCATACAAACATCTCCGGAACCCGGGATCGAGCCGGTACCGCTCTGGGACGGACATGCCGCAGACCGCATCGCCTCGATCCTGTTCGAATGCTTATCGCAGAAAAGTTGGGTGTCCCGTTCTGCACTCTTTCTTGGATGAATCCTTTTCCACGCTATCGCCTTTACCTGAATACTGTTCGTCATCTGGAGTTTGGCCAGATATGTCGTCGGCTGAGACGAGTGGCCCTCGAGCGAATGCGCCGGATCAGACCGATCAGATTCTCACTCGACGAGTCCCCGGCCGTGCGAAGTCTGGTGTCTCCTGTGCAGGGTCTGCAAGAGCAGGGAAAGGAGCTGCTCGCTTCTCCGGTTCGCAGAGCGGCCTTATACAGCCTGCACCAGATGCGGGCCGGGCATTTTCGATTTCTTTTCCACGAAGCTCGCTTTGTCGGAGGCCCAGATTGGGGATACGAGGGAGGGGGGCGACTCTGGCGGTTCCACCTGCACTCCTTCGAGTATCTCCGGCATCTGCTCGTCGCCTCCCTAGACGATCCTGAATGTGCCTTCCGGTTATTCAAGAGGCTAGTTGACTCGTGGATCGAGGGCAATCGTGTCGTGGATGGCGACGGATGGCACCCATTTACAATATCCAATCGTACGGTGGAGTGGATTCTGGCAGCCTGCCACTTTGCTCCTCGATTGGAAGAAGACCAGGAGTTTACCCGGGTGCTGCTGGCAAGTCTCTTCGAGCAAGTTCGGTTTCTGAATAGGAACCTGGAGCGAGATGTCGGAGGAAATCACCTGATCAAGAACTTGAAGGCCCTCGTCTGGGCAGGCTTGCTCTTTGAAGGGCGAGAGGCCAGACAGTGGTTAGACAGGGGCTTGAGTGGGCTTGAAGAAGAGATGCATGAACAACTCCTCGGTGACGGCGCCCACTTCGAAAGGAATCCGGGCTACCACGTACAGGTTCTTTGTGACCTGCTGGAAACCGGACTCTGCCTGAGGCTCAATAGAG
>DATGOF010000172.1:0-5602 GCA_035306285.1 Acidobacteriota bacterium
GAGGGGCTCTCTTTTGCGATCGCCGCTATGGCAAAGTGTTCGTGTACCACAACGGCGCAGAGTCCTACTACGCTTCCCGCGGATTCCGCTGCTGGCTGGGGGTATAGCGCCAGCCCCAAGCCCCATCTGGCGTAAAGGCCAACGAGCTGATGAAGGAATGATACTTAAGTAGCGAGGGCTCATCCCAAGCAGCGAAACGGCCTTCTGAAGTACCGCATTTTTGCGAGGCAATGTTCGCGTGGGCGCCGCTGAGCTTTACTTTTTCAAGCCTCTGGCTACATCTCAAAAAGTCTTTATATACTAGTGTTTGGTCAACCACAAGAGCAGTAACCAGGTACTACTGAGTCAAAAATTGCCTCCGAAAGGCTACTCCTAAAGGCATAGCTGGAGGTTAACTCTCGCTTACATTTATCGAGGTTTCGTTTTTATCTCTTGACGAGAACGAACCAATCATTTATTCAATGACTAGGCCCTGATCTCGGCGAGAGCTGATTAAGTCTCGCATTCAAGGGGATAAGGCTTCCAGGAGCTTCTACAGAAAGCCACCAGCAGGGGAACTTGAAAGCGGCGGGAAATGTTCACCAACCGACTGACTGCGAGTAAGGAAGCAGACGCGCTCCCTCAGCCGGTGCTTCCACTTGGACGTTATCGATTGCGATTCAAACCGTCTTCAAACGGTAGGCTACCTGCCTATACAGGCTCGGCCTGGCGCGGGGCATTTGGTCACGCCCTAAAGAAGGCGGTTTGTGTTACATCATTGAGATCTTGTCCGTCTTGCCTCCTGTATCATTCCTGTCCTTACCCCTATATCTTCGAAACCCCGCCACCTCCCGGGACCCGCAAAATGCGCAAGTACACGGCTGCACCTCACCCCTTCCTTTTGGAGGTTCCGCTCACGGGTGAGGGAGAGGAGCATGAGATCGGGCTGACGTTGATCGGCCGCGGCGCTCGGTATCTGCCTTACCTTATTCACGCCTTGCAGCGAGCAGGCCAGCGAGGCCTTGGAAAAGCTCGCGTTGTGATGAACTTGATTGAGGTAGAACAGGCTCATCCGCCGGAGGGAAACCGCTGGGTTTCTATTTATCGTCCTGACGAGGCCCTGCAAGCATATCCTCCGAGCGTGCCGAAGGTTCCTGTCGCGCCTCCTTCATTACGCATTCGATTTCAGACCCCGTTGCGGCTTAAACGCCAGGGGCGCCTGGTAGCACCGAAAGCATTTCAATTGAGCGATTTATTCGGGTCATTGTTACGCCGGATTTCGATGCTGACTTACTTTCATACAAATCAGCCCCTGGAGACCGATTTTGCAGGCTTAATGAAAGAAGCCAGGCGAGCCGAAGCCACAGTTGCAAGGCTTGGCTGGCAGGATTGGACTCGCTACTCCTCTCGTCAAAGGACGACCATGCAGATGGGTGGCCTCGTCGGTGAACTCCTGCTTGAGCTCGATGAGAACTCCCCTTTCTGGCCCTATTTATGGATCGGCCAGTGGGTGCATGCCGGTAAAGGGACATCGATGGGCCTCGGGCAATACACACTCGAGGCGGCAAGCTTGCCGGATTCTAAAGTTGCCGGTCTCTAGACGAAGATGAAGTCGATGAAAGTGCGAATATTAGAAGGTCCTGATCCTCGCCAGCAAAGGCACGTACTGTCTCTTAAACGATCCCGGGTGGTGACGCAGCGGACAGGCCGCCTGGCTGTACCGAACCCGGGTCTGCCTCACACCTTTCCACGGCGTGTCCTCCTGGCTGTTGCCGGTTTATCGCCGCAGGTAGTAACCGAAACTATTTATGCTCTCAGTCAGAAAAGCACACCTGCCTTTGTTCCCACCGAGGTCCACCTTTTCACCACGGCTGAAGGGGCTGAACGAGCTCGTTTAATGTTGCTTTCCGATCATCCCGGTTGGTTTGCTAGTTTGAGAAAGGATTACGGCCTGCCGGAGATTTACTTTAGCGAAGAGACCGTACACGTTCTCAAGACACTATCGGGCGTTCCTCTCCAGGATATTCGGACACGGGAAGAGAACGAACGGGTAGCCGACCTCCTGACCGAAAAGATTCGTGAATTGACGTCGGATGAAAGTTGTGCGCTGCATCTTTCGCTAGCGGGTGGTCGCAAGACCATGGGCTTTTACGCCGGCTATGCGCTCTCCTTGTTTGGTAGACCACAAGACCGACTTTCACACGTTCTCGTCAGTCCACCCTATGAATCGAATCCGCAATTCTTTTATCCAACGCCAGAACGCCACGTGATCTTCACGCCGCCGCCGGAGAGTCGTCCTCTTGACACTCGTCAGGCGCAAATTGAACTGGCTGAGATTCCGTTTGTTCGGCTTCGCCCTGGATTGGATGAGAGGCTTCTGGACGGTACCGCACGCTTTAGTGAGGTTGTCGCTGCGGCCCAGCGGGCGCTGGACACCCCGGTTTTAAGAATTGACCTGGATCAAAAGTGCATTTTCGCCGGCGACCAGGAAGTGCATGTCCCACCGGTACAGCTGGCTTTCCTGAGCTGGCTGGCCCGCCGCGCCATACTTGGTGAGCCCTTTGTCAGATGTCCGAACGACGAGTCGCCTGAGCAAAGACATGCCGAGGAATATCTTCGGGAATATGCCCATCTAGGAGACGACCGGGAGAGCATCACTGCCAGGCGATTACGCGACGAAAAGGGGATGACCAAGGCCTTCTTTATGGAGACCAAGTCCCGTTTACACAGCACCCTTAAGAAGGCGCTCGGGCCGGAAGGAGTACAAAGCTACGGTGTTGTCGCTGAAGGCCAAAGAGGGAGCTACCAGTACCGGATTGCTGTGCCTGCCAGGAACATTCATTGGTTGGGGGAGATTGAACTTTCATGAGCGGATTCGCGCCGACCTTAACGGCAAGCTTGTCAAATTCAGCTCGAGAAAACGGCCTCGGCATAATCGAGAGCATGGATGAAATGTTGATGACTTGCCCACAGTGTGGTCATGAATTCGGCGTTTCCGAGGCTCTCCAAGATCGGATTCGGGCCGAGCTGAAGGAGCGCCTTGCCGACGAGTATGAAGAGCGCCTCAAGAGGGAAGTGAGTCAGGCCGAATGGCGGGCGCGGGAAGCCCTGAGGCTGGAACTTGCAGACCTCCGAGAGCAGCTGGCGGAGCAACAACAAAAAGCGCAACAAGCTGAACAGAATGAGCTTGCGCTGCGCAAGAAAGCTCGTGAGCTCGAGGAACGACAGCAAGAGTTGGATCTGGAGATCGAGCGGCGCCTGGAAGCAGAGCGCAAGACGATTGAGAAACGGATACGCGAACAAGTTGATGAAGTACAGAACCTGAAGCTGAAAGAGAAGGAACGGCAAATCGAAGAGCTGAGGAGAGCCCTGGAAGAGGCGAGAAGGAAAAGTCAGCAGGGCTCTCAGGAGCGTCAGGGCGAGGTTTTGGAATTGGATATCGAGAGAGCCTTGAGCCGCCAGTTTCCTCAAGATGATATTCGCCCCGTACCGAAAGGAACTCGTGGCGCCGACTTGATCCAGGAAGTACGGAACAACTCGGGGCGTTCCTGTGGACTGATTCTGTGGGAGATGAAGAATACGAAGCACTTCCAGCCCGCCTGGATCGACAAGCTTAAGGAGGACCAAAGAAATATTGGCGCCGCCCTGGCAGTGATCGTCTCCGTGGCCTTACCGGATGACATCCGGGAGTTTGGCCGTGTCGAGGGGGTGTGGGTGGCCAGTCTGCGGGTCTGGCCGGCTCTGGCCCTGGCCCTGCGTGAACAGCTGCTCCAGATCTCGTTTGTTCGTGCCGCCTCAGAAGGGCAAAACGAGAAGATTGAACTCTTGTATCGATATCTGTCTGGAAATGAATTCCGCCATCGTGTCGAAGCCATCGTCGAAGCTTTCAGTGCCATGCATGACCAACTGCTTAGAGAGCGTCGGGCGATGGAGCGCCACTGGACAGAACGTGAAAAGCAGATTAATCGGATTCTGAGTAACACTGCCGGACTGTACGGAAGCATTCGGGGTCTGATTGGAGCGGGCATGCCGGAGATCCAGGCTTTGACGCTGGGGAATGCAGCTCTGGAAGAAGGCAGCGGGGAGCAAGAGGAGGAAGAGATCGAAGCATGAAGATGAAAAAGCTCAAATACCAGGTGCGATTCCTGACGCCGGCCTTCCTCGGCAACGCCGAGCAGAGTGAACCGGAAGAGTCGGGATCAGAAAATGACATCGTTGAGAGGCTGAGCTATGTATGATAAAGACCTAATGGATGCCTCGTGCCGTGTGGCCCTGGCGGCTTTGCTGCACGACCTTGGCAAATTTGCAGAGCGCGCCAGAATCTCACAAGCTGAGGAAAAAGACTCCGAAGGAAACACAAGACGAGACATCAACATCCAGCTTTACTGTCCACATTTCCAAGGACGCCCTTCCCATATTCATGCTGCCTACACGGCAATAGCCCTGGAGGCGTTGGAACGTCACTTTCCTGACTTTGTCGGAACGAATATGGCACCCTTTGCTCCCTGGAGAGAGAAGGGCGCAGACGATTCCTTCGTAAACGCAGCTTCTATGCACCACAAGCCAGGGAGCTTCCTGCAGTGGGTGATCGCCACGGCCGATCGGGTGGCTTCAGGCTTTGAACGCGAGGAGTTTGAGGAATACAACTCCTCTTCTGACCAAACACCTCAAAATAAGGATCACTACACAGCGCGCCAGATCACGCTTTTCGAGCAGATTCGCCTTCACGACAAGGCCGAAACCGGCCGCCCGGCCCGGCGCTATCCTCTCAAGCCTCTCAGTCCGACGGCAATTTTTCCGGTACGTGCCGAAGCTTGCGAGCCGGCTGACAAGGAGACGGGACAAAAGGAGTATAGGGTGCTATGGCAACAGTTCATTGGTTCGCTAGAAGAGATACCGAGATCACACCGTGCGAACTTATCACTATGGCTCGACCACTTTGACAGCGTCTGGCAATGCTTTACACACGCTATCCCGGCTGCGACTGCGTTCAATGTAAAAGCTGACGTTTCCCTCTACGATCATTCGAAAACCACGGCAGCACTAGCGGTTGCTCTCTGGCGCTATCACCATGAGCGATCAGACGACCCGAATAGCGTGCGGTCTGCAATGAAAGAACGCAGCGATTGGGACCAAGAGAAGTTTGTTTTGATTCAAGGTGACTTCTCGGGAATTCAGAACTTCATTTTTGCGACGGGTGGCGAGACCCAGAAGCAAGCAGCTAAGTTATTACGGGGTCGCTCGTTCTACGTATCTCTTTTGACCGAATGCGCAGCTCTCAAGGTGCTGGAGGAGCTGTCGCTTCCACCATCAAGCCAAGTAATCAATGCCGCTGGAAAATTCCTGATTGTTGCACCAAATACCGACAATACTTTGGCCGCGCTCAGGGCTGTTCAGAAGGAACTCGATCAATGGTTTCTCCAGCATACGTATGGACAGTCAGGATTCGGATTAGCGTGGCTTCCAGCAAGCTGCAATCACTTCTTGTGTAAGGAAGGGGGGAATAGTCCTTTTAGAATTCTCATGAGTCGGTTATTCGAGCAACTGGAAGAAGCCAAACTCAAACGCTTTGGTTTATGCAATAACCATGCTCCGTCGCCCGTATTTGAAGGGTTTCTTGACA
>DATGOF010000173.1:0-2731 GCA_035306285.1 Acidobacteriota bacterium
ACATTCTCCGGTTGCACACCAGTTGCGCGACTTCTTCACTCGCTGGTATGGCGGTGTTCCTGGTCGACCGGCTGGAGGCCTCCGCCAGAAGCGACATAGGCCAGGAGGTCCATGATTTCTCTTTGCGTCAGCGTGTTGACCAGTCCCTGTGGCATCATCGAGCTCTTCGACTCCCAGCGACGTTCGATCTTCTCCTTTACCACTTCCTCTGCTTCCCCTCCAATCAGCGGATTCGCGGTGAATCTCACGATATGATCATCTTCATACTCTACGATGCCGCTGAACAGCTGGCCGTCGGTAGTTCTGATCACCTCACTCCGGTACTCGGAAGCGATGGTATGAGAAGGATCGACCACCTCCCGCAGGAGAGCAGCACGGTCCATCTCACCGTCCTTCAACTTTCGTTTCACGTCCGTGAGATCTGGACCGATCTTTCCCCCTTCCCCATTCATCTGGTGGCACTTATTACAACCTATCTCGCGGTATAATTGGCCTCCCAGTTCGAAATTCCGATCGTGATCGAGAATCCTCAAAGACGGCAGGAGATCATCCACCGTCCACTCTTGAACAAATTCACGGCTGACAACCTGGACGGGTTCTTCCACTGATTGCTCCTCAGGGATTTCATCTGCCCTCGCCACTACATGCATCAACCCGTTCATGGTTTGCCAGTGACCGGGAAAGGTGCAGACGTAAGGATGGTCCTCGGTCACTTGGGGAGCGGTGAACTGAATGGCTTCCTTCTCTCCGGGCTGCAAAAGACGTGATGCAAAGAGAACCTTCGGCGTTTCGGGTACAAAGTGCTTCTCGAAAGCGTCGGGCTGAGAAGACATCTCTTCCGCGGCCAGTCCCACATCGACCAGGGCTCCTGGCGAAGTGATTAGCAAGTTGTGTGGCATGATATCGGTGTTCTCAAAGAGGATCTCCACCGGCTTGCCGGCCACCACATAGAATTCCTGCCGGTCGAACTTCATCGCGTGGGGGATGGGTCGGATCACAATCACCTGGACTCGAAGATCATCCAGTCGCTTCTTCAGCGGTGCGGCGGCCTTGTCGGGAAGCAGGACCAGGAGCTCGTCGGCGAGCGCCGTCGCCTCGGCTCCGGTACCGGAAGTCCTCTCGCCGGGAGGCAAGGTGGTGAGATAGTCCACCAGGCTGTGGACGCTCGACTCGACCTCTTCCGGCGAAATCTCTTCTAAAGACAGCTCACGCAACGCTTGTACTGCTACCGGGCGATATTTCGGGTCGTCCAAATAAGGACTCAGGACCTGATATGTTTTCTTCTCTTGTCCGGGAATCGAAACCAGCGCCTGCATACCAGCCGTCCGGATGGACTCCGCCTTCTCCTGGCGCGCACGAATGGCAGGCAAAGGTCCAGGATCGCCGAGAAGAGTAACCAGGGGTTCTGAAAAGCCGGCACGAACTTCGGAGTCACCGACGAGCGGAATCGCAGCGATGAGGTCCTGCAGTCGGTCCGGCGAATGAGAAGCCGACTCCCATAACTCACGGGCGTTCTTCCCTGCCGACAGCAATGCTACGTAGGCCATCTGCCGGGTGACAGGTTGGCGCCCAGAACTCGCCAGTTCCTCCAGCTCTAATTTGATCTGTGGAGAATGGATCTCCTCCTGGTCTGAGAGGACTCCAACGAGATCTGCGACAACAGACTTCAGCCTCTCTTCACGTTCGGCTTTCTCTTCAGTCGATTCGGATTCGGTCGTTTCCGGGTCAGGGCCTTGTTTGCTGTCCAGGGCGCGGATGGCCTTCAATATTTCTTCAGCTTCGCTAGTTTCGTTCAACTCGGCCAGTCCGGCAGCGGCTTCTTTCCGATAGATGGAGTCAACTCCAGGTCGTACCAGCAGTGCTTCGTAAACCGGACGACTGCGCGCCATCTCGGTCACCTCCTCGTCGCTGAGGCGACTGAGGAGATACTCGATTCCGGCTGGATTGTTCTCGGCGAAGGGCTGGCCGGAGAGCACCACCGATTTCCAGGCTGGCTCCATGATTCGGATTGCCTCGTTGAGTGCGTATTCGATGTAATAATCGGTGGGCTTTTGTAGGACTTCGAGAGCGATCTCGGTGGCAGTCGGGTCATCAAAGAAGCTCAGTGCCCGTATAGCTTCCAGCCGAACTCGGGGATGCTCATCCGCAATCAGCTTCCTCAGTAGCTCAAGCGGATCCTCAACGCGGTCTCTCCAGTAGCTCAGCACTCGAGTCGCAGCCGCCCTGGCGCGAAACTCCGGCGATTCGAGCAGCCGCTCCAGTAGCTCCTGATTAACAACGTCGTGCTGCTGGTAAACCCAGAGCGCTTCTAGAAGGTGATGCTCGTATTCCTTATCGCCCGGGTCCAGGGTCTCAATCCATTTCGCCGTTTCGGCCAGGACTTCGTCCCTTTCTCTTGCCCCCAGTTCCCGGCGCACGCGATACCGGACGCGGTCTTCATAGGTCTTCAGAAGCTCCAACAGAGCGGGTATCGGCTGGCCGTCGATCTCGGGGGATTTGAGCAAGGGCCGACTCGGATAGGTAATTCTCCAGACCCGGCCATGCGACTTGTCCCGATTGGGATCACGAAGGTTGTGCTGCATGTGACCGACCAGAGGGTTGTACCAGTCCACGACATAAAGAGCTCCGTCAGGCCCGAACTGGAGGGCAACCGGTCGGAAATTGCGATCGGAAGATTGGAGGAGGGGCTCAATCTCAATTCCTACAAAGCCTGAACCTTCCTCCTTTACCG
>DATGOF010000174.1:0-4924 GCA_035306285.1 Acidobacteriota bacterium
CACGATCAATAACCGCTTCCCGTTGCTGTTGAAGGCATTGACGAGACGATCAAGGCGCTTCTGAGGAACTAACGCGGAAACCGCCAGAAAAAAGTCTTCCCGCTCAACATTATCCGGCCGGAAGAACTGATGATCGATACAGGGATAAATGAGATCTGACTGCCTTCCATAAAAGCTCCGGATTCTCTCCTGAACGCTTTTGGAGATTGCCACAAAGAAGTCGATCGTGTGGTTTGCTTCGAGATCCCTTTGTTGGAGTCTACGAGCGATCAGGCGTAGCGATATCCCTTTCCAAGATCCAGACAGGTCGGGTTCGTAGAGGTCTCTGCACCAGACGTATCTCATAGGAGTCAGGCAGTAGCAGATATGCGGAATCGATGAATCGTGAAGAAAATTCTTGCTTACGGCATGGCTGATGCTGATCAGTAAGTCATGGCCGGTGATTTTCACGTGACGAGCGGCCGACTGAAACCAGGGCAGCAGGTACCTGTAGTACCGAGGAACACCGGGAAAACCATTGAGGTACGAAGTGAAGATCTGTTGCCTGCGGATGATGGGGTCGACGGATTCCTGATCATAAAAAAGGGTGAATATAGTCAGGTCTTTTGCCTCGAGGCAGAATTCTTTGAGGAGGCGTTCGGCTCCTCGTTTATTGAGAAGCCAATCATGCGCGATCGCTAATCGGGCGGTACGAAGATTCAAAGGTCACCCCCTCGGCTGCGAAGGGTCTCGAATGGTCTCATGATATTCCGAAGAGCTGGCGAAGGCTAGAAAATTCGAGCAAACTTTGCTGACAGCTGGCGGCATTGTTGCAATCAAGACAAATTTGTCTTCCTTATATGCGGGTACGCGATTGGCGAGTGTGGGTCTGGTAACCGTCTGGTCCATTTGATAAATTCACCCAAACTTCGAAAAGGGGAAATAAATGAAAAAATTCAAGAAGGCTTTTGACCATATTGGAATCATGACAAATGAGCAACAACCTGACGAGATCTGGATCGCTGAAAGTGAGGTGTGGATCACAAACCCGCGCCGTCATCCGATGCGAATCGAGTATCTTCGACCGAAGAATTCTCCTCAAGTAAGCCCCGATGAAGTGGGTCTGTGGAAACTGTGGAACCGGCCACACATTGCTTACCGGGTGGAGAACCTGCGGGAAGCGATCGAGGGGGAAGAAATTGTTCTTGGTCCCTTCTGGCCGGGCGATTTCCTGGAAGTGGCGTTTGTCCACAAAGACGGTGCGATTGTCGAGTATATGGAATACAAGTCAATGGCCCACTGGTTCGGTCAACCCAATCCACCCGATTTTGAGCATGAGCCCTATTCGGAGTGAGGCTGGGCTGGTCTGATCTTTGAAAAATGGCAGGGGGAAGAGGAGTGAGGGGGGCAAGTGGTCCCTACAATCAGGCAGAAGCTTTCTTTTGTGGCGGGATGAAAAGCCGCTGCTAAGGTCCCGAGAAGAATATTGAGCCAATGAGGCGAGCCGATTATACATCGGAGGATGCGGCTTGGATGAGCCGCTGCCGTGAGCTGGCAGCGCTGGCCGCCGAGCGAGGGAATACGCCGGTCGGCTCCCTGATCGTACTGGATGGCGAGGTTCTGACAGAAGCGACTGAGGGGGTCCCAGCGGGCCCGGACCCGTTTGCTCATGCTGAATTGGTGGCCGTTCGACAAGCGCTGCAGTCCGGGAAGGGAACGAGGTTGGCCGACGCGACACTTTACTCGACGGCGGAGCCCTGTTTCATGTGCAGCTATGCGATCCGAAAGGCTGCGATAGGCCGGATTGTTATTGGTCGCCCGACTCCGGGCTCGGGAGGGGCCACTTCAAATTACCCTATTTTGACGGCAAGCGACATTCAGGGCTGGGGCCCTCCACCTGTTCTGGTCTGGGAGCCGTTAAATAAAAGCAGTTAGGTGGTAAGGGGCTGGCTAATCTACAAGAGTCGACGGCACGAGAGACAGTTGTTCTTCCTCCCGAGAGCCCGTTTGCCCGGAGGGCGAATCCGACGAGGTCGTCAGGGAATGTCCGAGGGAGCCAGACCTTCTGCTCTGTCGGTGCGGACAATGAAGCTCGCCGCCGGCACAACCTTATCTGTTGCTCTCGATGTACGCTCGAGCCTTTTCTTCCAGAGCTGGTGTTCGTAAACCGATCATTCGCGCTTCTGCGAGAGCTTCCTCGTAAGAAAGGTCATGGTCGAGAACACGAAGTGCTAGCCACAATGCTCCCACTCGATTGGCCGATGAGCAGTGGAGCAAAGTCGGCTGTTCAGAATCGGCCAGAAGTTCCCGAGCCTGGTCAAAAATCTCAGAAGTCAGCTCATCAGCTCCGCTAAAGGGTAGATGAAAATAATTGAGCCCCAGCAGTTCCACGATTTCTTTCTCGTTGAAAGTGGGAAGTTCTGCATCGTGTCGGAGGTTGATTATGGTCTTGAAGCCCAGCCTGCGGGCAAGAGCGAAGTCATCAGCTGAAGGCTGGCCTGCCAGCCAGATCTCTTCGAAGCGATGTACGTTGGTTATCGTGCCGAGCTTTGCTGGCTCGACCTCAGGCTGCGACTCAACCTGCGCCAAACTGCCAGGCAGGCTCGTCAGTGTTACCATCGCAGCAAGACACCAGACTAATGGTAGCTTTCTCATCACCTTACAATGAGCTTAGCATGGAAAGTTCTGGAGAACGACCGTCCCGGACCACCTCGCCAGGCTGCTTCCTGTAGAATACAGGATGGCAGACGGTATGAACCCAGAGACGTTTAGGGGGACACTCTGCTGGTATAAAGGGATTTCATGAGAGCCACGCGTCACGGGTTTACCCGCCCAAACGAACAGCTGGTCCTTCGACAACTGCGTCGAGTCGCTGCCCATGCTTTTTCGCGGACCGCCGGCGCACCGCTGATCCGAGGAAACAGAGTACGGCTACTTCGAGATGCCTCAGAAAATTACTCGGCCTGGCTGGAGGCTATAGAGCAGGCACGAGAGCGGATACATTTCGAATGCTACATCATTCATGAAGACGAAATCGGACAGCAGTTTGCCGAAGTGCTGCAGAAAAGGGCTGCCGATGGAGTGAAGGTCCGTTTGATTTACGACTGGATGGGATCTTTATGGAAGGCCTCGCGTCAGTTCTGGAACTCCCTTCGCTCGGCCGGGGCGGAAGTGCGCTGTTACAATCCGCCTCGCATCGATAGCCCCCTCGGATGGCTTGCTCGAGACCATCGAAAAATGCTAACGGTGGACGGACAGATTGGATTCATCACCGGACTTTGCGTCGGAAAGATGTGGGTTGGAGATCCGGCTAACGGTGTCGAACCCTGGCGAGACACAGGAGTGGAGATTCGGGGTCTGGCTGTTTCAGAGATTGAGAAAGCGTTTGCCCATATGTGGGAGCTATGTGGGGATCCGTTGCCGGAAGAGGCAGTTTTCACACGTCCTATTCCAGCTGGAAACATGGACGTTCGGATCGTTGCGACGGAACCTGCAACGGCCGGGATGATGCGGCTTGATCAGTTGATCGCGGCGCTGGCCAAAAATCGGCTTTGGCTGACCGACGCTTACTATGCGGGAACGACGTCATACGTGCAGGCGCTCAGAGCAGCAGCCAAAGATGGAGTGGACGTTCGACTACTGGTTCCCAATGGGACCGACATACCCCTCTTGAGACCTCTATCCCGAGCAGGTTATCGGTCGCTTCTTGAAGCGGGAGTTCGGATCTTCGAATGGAATGGGTCCATGTTGCACGCCAAATCCGCTGTGGCGGACGGACACTGGTCCAGAGTCGGCTCAACCAATCTGAATGTGGCAAGTTGGTTTGGCAATTGCGAACTTGACGCAGTCATTGAAGATGACGTTTTCGCGAGTCAGATGGAGGAGATGTACCTGGAAGATCTTGCCAATTCGACCGAAGTCGTGCTTGACGAGAAGCGAAAGGTACGGGTGCCTGCCCTGGTCGGTCGGCGCCCCGCCCTTCTGGGTAGGCGGCATGGCAGCGCCGGCAGAGCGGCTGCCGGAGCCGTGCGGCTCGGCAACACGATTGGCGCCGCTTTCACCAATCGGAGGGTATTGGGGCCGGTTGAAGCCCGACTGGCAATCGCCAGCGGATTGCTGATGTTTGCTCTGGCCATTCTCTTTTTCTTCTATCCGAAAGTGCTCACCTATCCTCTCATCTTCTTCTTCACCTGGAGCGGTCTGGTCCTCCTTTATAGGGGATATCGCCTGGCCCGTAAGTCGAACGGCTGAGGTCTGGGTCCGAATTCTCTTGATCGTTCTTTGATATGTACCTTAATAAATAAGATACTTTAGGAATGAGTGATCTTTCTCAACGCCGAATAGAGCTTCTGGTATCCGTGAATCAGATCATGCGGAAGATAACCGCTCAGTCAGTGATGATCAGCCATGCGGTAGCAACCAGAGCGGGTATTCATGGGACTGATATGGAATGCCTCGACTTGTTGCATTTCGAAGGGCCTATGACGCCGGGAAGACTATCCGCTCTTACCGGGCTAACAACCGGTGCGATGACGATGGTAATCGACCGACTTGAACGGCGAGGTCTTGCCCGTCGTGTACCCAATCCCGCCGACCGGCGCTCCGTATTTGTCGAGGCCTTGCCGGTCGGCTTTGATGTGATCGCTCCATTTTTCGAGCCCCTTGCCCAATCCATGGACGAGCTGTACCAGCGATACTCTGATGAAGAACTCAAGTTAGTGCTCGACTATCTGACTCGTGCCTATTCGGCAGGATCCGAACACCTCCAGTGGCTGAAAGACAAAGCCCCTGTCGAGAAGGAGATGACGCATGGCAAATGAAACAAGGCATTTTACCGACGATGATGAAAGAGCACTTCGTGCCTTGATTCGTCACCTCGAGGTGAGTTGGAATCGAAATGATGGGTCGGATTACGCCTCGGTATTCACGGAAGATTGCGACTATA
>DATGOF010000175.1:0-2180 GCA_035306285.1 Acidobacteriota bacterium
CTCAATTTCTTTCGTCGCTTCTACCTTCAGGCCTATCGTAACCTGGAGGTTGAATCGGACCGACTGGAAAGCGAATTCGAGGATCTGGCCGATCGCCTGGCTGCCTATCCGCGAGTGCTCTGCCACCGTGACTACCATGTACGCAATCTCATGCTCAAGAAGGGAGAGATCTACATCATCGATTTCCAGGATGCGCGCTGGGGTCCCCCTTCATATGACCTGGTTTCTCTGCTCAAAGATTCTATCGAACTAGAGGCAGAAGAAGTTGATGAACTGGTGGATTACTACCGTCAACAAGCACTCGAGGCTGATATCAGGACGCTAGAGAATTGGCAAGGAACACCAGAGGAATTCAAGAAAACTCTGGATGAAGCGCTTTTTCAGGAACAATTTCAACTCATGTGCATTCAGAGACTGCTGAAGGCTCTCGGAACCTACGGATATCAGATTACGCAGCGGGAACACTTCATCTACGAGCAGTACATATCAGGATCTCTCCATCGGGCACTCCTCTCGCTCGAAGAGGTGAAACGTTATCCGGCCATCGAGGCCGTCGTTAGATCTGAGCTGCGCGAACGTCTGAGTCGCTAATGCTCTCGGGACCGCCGGATCAACTCGCAATTGAAGGATGGCTGAGACGGTATGCACGTTTACATAGAGGATATCCACAAGTATGAGGACAGCGAAGTCACCATAAAAGGGTGGCTTTACAACAAGACCGACAAAGGAAAGCTGCGGTTTCTTCTTATTCGTGACGGTACCGGTGTGATTCAAGGAGTCGTCTTTCAAACGAACGTCTCTCCGGAAGCCTTTCGAATTGCCGATGAGCTGACCCAGGAATCATCTGTCATCGTGACCGGGAAGGTCCGGAAAGATGACCGCGCTCCCGGCGGCTACGAGTTGGATGTCTCTGAGCTGCAGTTGCTCCAGCAAGCAGTGGACTATCCCATCACGCCGAAGGAGCACGGAACAGCCTTCCTGATGGAGCACCGCCACCTCTGGCTGCGCTCGGTACGGCAACACGCCGTTCTACGCGTCCGGCACTCCATCATCCGGGCGGTCAGGGACTTTTTTGACAACCGTGGCTTCACTCTGGTTGACACGCCGATTCTGACGCCGGCGGCTTGTGAAGGGACCACCACCCTTTTCGAACTCGATTATTTTGGAGAGAAAGCTTTTCTTAGTCAGAGCGGACAGCTTTACAACGAAGCCGCCGCCATGTCAGTGGGCAAGACCTACTGCTTCGGACCCACCTTTCGTGCCGAGAAGTCGAAAACCCGCCGACATCTGATGGAATTCTGGATGGTGGAGCCGGAAATCGCTTTTGCGGAGCTGGACGACATCATGGAACTGTCCGAAGCTTTTGTCTCATATGTGATCCAGCGAGTGCTTGAAGAAAGGAAAAAAGAGCTGAATGTGCTGGAAAGAGATACCGGCCCCCTGGAGAAGATCCGGCCTCCCTTTCCTCGACTCTCCTACGATCAGGCCTTCGATATTCTCGAGAAGGAAGGGACTGAAACACCTCGCGGCTCTGATTTTGGTGGAACCGACGAAACGATTCTTTCCAAACAATTTGAAAAGCCGGTAATCGTCCACCGCTACCCGGCAGAGGTGAAAGCCTTTTATATGCAGCCCGACCCCGAGGACTCTTCTCGAGCCCTCTGCATGGATATGCTGGCTCCAGAAGGATACGGTGAGATCATTGGGGGCAGCCAGCGAATCCACGATCCGGATCTCCTTCTGAAGCGCATCCGCGAACACAATCTCCCGGAAGACGCCTTTCGCTGGTACGTCGACCTGAGACGCTACGGTAGCGTGCCTCATGCGGGCTTCGGAATGGGGATCGAACGGGTCGTAGGGTGGATTTGCGGCCTGGAGCACGTTCGCGAAACCATTCCATTTCCGCGCATGCTCTACCGTATGTATCCATGATGCGGTGCAACAGTGCTTCACCACAGAGGCACAGGGATGGGGACGAGAAGGCCAGCCCCTTTGACGCAGTACCTAAAATGGTCTGCAAACGCACTCTTAGGTGCAAAAGAAAGGAGACTGGCCATCTAAAAGTTTATCAGAAGAGAAGACATAATTTCACGGTTGGATTGGCTCTGTCCGACAAGAAAAGCTACTTCGTGATTCTGCACGGGCACGGGGAAGTATTCGAAGAAGGAAGGATTGCTACG
>DATGOF010000176.1:0-2237 GCA_035306285.1 Acidobacteriota bacterium
TCGGATGATCAGTTCTTTTCCCTGTCCCATGGTTGAGAGCATTTCCTGGACGGTGTTGTGGATCGAGTAGCAAACCGTTCTCAGTGATTTGGTCATGCCGGTCCCTCCGCAGTACAGGCAAGGCTGACAAAGCGTTCTCTCGAGAGACTGTTTAACCCTTTTACGTGTGATAGCGACCAGTCCAAATTCATTAAACTGGAGGATCTTGGACGGCGATTTATCCTTGTCTAATTCCTTCTCGAGAGCCGACATGACTTTCTGGCGGTTTCTGGGATCAGTCATATCAATGAAATCGATGACAATGATCCCCCCAAGATCCCGAAGTCGGATCTGGCGAACGACTTCTTTGACCGCATCTAGATTGGTACGCGTGATTGTGTCTTCCAGCGAATTCGTCTGCCCAACATACTTGCCTGTATTGACATCGATTGCCACCAGGGCTTCAGTTTGGTTGATGACGATATAGCCGCCGCTCTTCAGCCATACCTTTGACTTGAGAGCCTTTTCGATTTCTTGCGTGATGTTGAAAGCATCAAAAATGGGGATCTTCTTGGTGTAAAGCCGGACTTTATTGACAAGGTTCGGATTGAAGTTCGAAATGAATTCGACGATCTGTTCGTACTGCTGCTCGTCATCCACCCGAATGGCCCGGTATTCGTCGGAGAAGAAGTCCCGGATGACCCGTTGAACCAGATTCAATTCTGCATGAATCAGGGCTGGCGCTGAGGCTTTTTCAGCTTTGGTGCGAATCCTCTCCCAGAGTCGGGTCAGGTACACCATGTCCTGTCGAAAATCTTCTTCAGATTTTCCTTCGCCGGCCGTTCGAACGATAAATCCCTTCTCAATGTCGCCGCGAAGATTCAAGATCATTTGCTTGAGCCGTTGTCGCTCTCTTGCAGATTCGATCTTGCGAGATACCCCCACGTGGTCCACCGAAGGCATAAAGACCAGGTATCGTCCAGGAAGAACGATGTGGGAGGTGATACGAGCTCCCTTTCTCCCAATCGGCTCTTTGGCGATCTGGACCAGAATCTCCTGACCCTCTTTCAGAAGGTCACCAATGAGCGGTGTGTCTGTCCTAGAAGCTCGCCGCTTTCCATTACTTCTCCGCGAAGCATTTCGACTGGCCGCCAGTTCCTGAATGTTCGTTTCAGTCTCAAAGCGAGCCTCACCGTCGCCCACTTCAGCGCTGTCAGCGCCAATGGTCGGAGCAGGAGAAATCGGAGCAGGAGAAAGACGAGAGGGGAGGATTCCCTCCGGTACCGTTGCCTCTTTCCTTCGCAGCGCTCCGGTAAACGTTAATGTTGGGGGAAGTATTCCGCCGGGAGCGATCGAAATTCGGTGGTGAGGTATCGGCAATGAAGCCACAGGGAGAAGACCAACTGGGGCTGCTGATTGTTCTTTATCAGATCGAGGAGCTTCCTGCTTCGTAGAATCTTCGCGTGATTGTCTAGAACTTTTCCGCGTTCTCTTTGAATGTCGCGGTTCAGGCTGAAACGATTCGTCGGCCTGTTTCTCAAGAAACTCCTCAATGGCCTGGTCTGTCTCTTCGAACAACTCTTCGTAATCATCGTAATCCGCAAAAAAGTCGGAAACGTAGAGAAAAGCATTCTTCTCCAGACCGATATCTACGAAGGCGGCCTGCATCCCGGGTAATACCCGGGTGACTTTCCCTTTGTAGATATTGCCGAGGTTGCTCCTGTCATGGTGTCGCTCAATGAAAATTTCAGTAACCAGATCGTCTTCGAGAATAGCCAGCCTGGTTTCGAGACTGGTCGAGTTGACAATCAGTTCCTTGGACATGTTGTCTCCTTCGAGCGGAGCGTCTGCGGGTCTCGCCGCACCTCGCCCCGCTTCGTCGGAGAAGCTGCACGCAATCCCGGCCCAAATAAAATGGCCGAAACCCGGTCCTGTTTTCAGGCTCGTAATCGTTCTCTCCGGGTCTATTCCGGGAACTTGGGCTAATACCGAAATCTCTGGACGGAGATGGGTATCTCATTACAGACGAGTTGACGACTTTGTGCCTGCGGATCGGGCCACTTCAGGCCCCATTAATCATTCTCCGCTTCAAGATCCGCACGAAAGCTTCTCCGTTAATTTGTGAAATATAAAATCTATTTGAAGACATATTCACCCGCGACCCTCCGCTCAACTTGCGTCGCCATCGCTCGTCCCGGCTGTGCTGCGCGAGGTCGGTCTTCTCGACCTTGCAGATCAAAGGCTCTGTCTTCTAACCT
>DATGOF010000177.1:0-5525 GCA_035306285.1 Acidobacteriota bacterium
ACCAGGAAGCCCATTACGATCAGGGCTCGAAGCAAATCTGAAATGATCAGGATTTTCTTGCGATCGTAACGGTCAGTCCAGATTCCTGCGAGAGGACTGATAAAGAAAGGGGCGAGCATCCGCACTACAAAGAGTCCCCCGATCGCAAATGCCGAGTCGCTCAGGTGGGCGATCAGGGCGGCGGACGCAATCAAGTTGAACCAGTCTCCAAATAGGCTGACGACCTGCCCCAACCAGAGGTTTCGAAAGTTCGCATTATGGCGAAGAACCTGTAAGTATCCTGACGGGCTTGGAGGACTAGGGGACAAGGAGGAAACTCCTACGGCAGTCAGTCTTATCGATCCACATGAGAATGCGATTATAGCGACTCACTTCACACGATGTATTTGTGACTGGCTTTCGGCTAATGGTGGCCGCAACTGATAGCATTGATTGCAACTCAATCTGGTGAACTCTTGGAAGTGGGAGCAAGAATATGAGTTCGGACAATTTGGTGGAACACCAACCTGAATCACGCCGATTCGTCATTTCGATGCAGGGAGAAGAGGCCGTTCTGCGATACAGCTTCGTCGATGAGAGAACCGTTGATTACTACAGTACCTTTGTACCTCCCAGCCGAAGAGGCGAAGGCATCGGCTCCCGTTTAGTGGAACATGCTTTGGAGTGGGCGCGAAGGGAAAACTATCTCGTCCGGGCTTCCTGTCCCTTCGTAGATGCTGTTCTCAGGCGACACAAATCGTACGCGGACTTGAGAGCATGATCTTAATGATCAACAGGATCGTTCAGATGATCCAGATGCCTTTTCCTTGATTTTCTCCCATCGAGCTGCCAAGCTCACGCCGTGATGTCCATGAACCGCATAATGCTCGGGGCAAGAGCTCCACAGATGGTCGCAATAGCAGTTGTCCTGGCTAGCTGTCTGCTCAGTCTTACATCCGTTGTCCTTGCCGGCCAGCCGACTACGGTAATTCTCGTGCGACACGCGGAACGTCCACCCGGTGCCAACCCATCGCTGTCCCCTGTGGGATTGAAACGGGCGGCGCGCCTCGGCGAAGTCCTTCAGAATGTGGAGCTGAATGCGGTTTTTGCCACTCAATATTGCCGCACAGCTCAAACTGCCCAACCAACAGCGTTGAAGGCGAGTGTTCCGATTCAAATCTTTCCGACCGCTGAAGGAGAAGTTGATTTCTCAACCTGTGATCCCCCAATCGAGAGGATAGGAAAGGTCCATCGGTTCCAGGCAAACCATGCTCGGGACCTGGCCCAAATCATTCTCAGTGACTATTCCGGTCAGACGGTCTTAATTGTCGGTCACAGCGACACGATTCCGGCCTTAATCGCTGAATTGGGAGGTCCCGTTCTCTGCCCGGAACCTTTTCCTCTTGTCGATGGCGAATGCCACATTTTCAGCGGAGAACATGACAATCTTTTTATTTTGACTATCACCGAGAATGGTACTTCCTTTCTGCGCCTCCGCTATTGACGCTTGATGCCCTCGTATTCTCAAGGCATCTTCTCATGTAGCGAGGCCGTTTACTGGCATTGAAAGCAGTCAGCGATCAGCACAAAGTCTTGGCTTCCCGTTTCAGTTGTGCTAAGAATACGGACCGTCAGAAAAGAGGAGGATAGATGTCGCAATTAACGGTTCGTATGACTGCTCTGGCAATCGTTCTCTTGGTGCTCGCCCCGTTACTCGAAAGCCAAACCAGAGTTAGAACTCCCGTTAGAATACCCGACATCCCGGGTTATGTTACGTTGAAGTGCGACTTCCACACACATACCGTTTTCTCGGATGGTAGCGTCTGGCCTAATATCCGGGCTGAAGAGGCATGGAGAGAGGGTCTGGATGCCATTGCGATAACAGACCATTTGGAGTACCTTCCTCATCAGGCCGACCTTCCTCCTAATTCCGACCGATATTACGACCGGTCCTTTGAGATCGCTTCACCTCATGGTCAAGCTTTGAACCTGCTTGTGATCCGTGGCTCGGAGGTCACCAGACAGATGCCCCCCGGTCACATCAATGCCATATTTTTGGAAACAGCGAACCCCCTCAAAACTGAAGACTGGCGAGACGCAATTCGTACTGCGCACTCACAGGGTGCCTTCATCTTCTGGAATCATCCGGGTTGGGTTGGGCAGCAACCTGATGGAGTTGCGCGATGGTATCCTGAGCATACTGAACTGGTCGAAGCGGAAATGCTGCATGGGATCGAAGTGGCCAATTCCCGCGAATATTACCCGGAAGCGCATCAATGGTGCCTCGAGAAGGGCCTTACAATGCTGGCCAACTCCGATATCCACTATCCTCTAAACCTCGATTATCACGTACATGAGGGTGATCATCGTCCCTTAACGCTCGTGTTTGCCACGGAACGTACGCCCAGTGCGATCAAGGACGCCCTGTTCGACAGGAGGACGGCAGTGTACACCGGCAACATTCTGATCGGCGAACGCCAGTTCTTGAATCCCTTGTTCGAGGAGTCCATCGATTTTCTCTCTTCCACTACGCGCATTGAAGGTACTGGAACGGGGTACATCCAGATTCATAATAAGTCCGATGTCGATTTCGAACTCTCAGGAGAGTTCTCTTTCGAAGAAATTCGGGTCCCCAATCAGATGGTTCTTAAAGCCGGTCGGACATCACTTCTCCCCATCAGGGGGACAAGCCGTGAACGTAAGGGATCCCAGTCCTTCAAGCTCACTTACACGGTTTCAAACCTCAAAGTTGCTCCGGATGAAAGTCTGACAGTTGAGCTACCCGTTACGGTCGAGTTCGTGCCGCCAGGTCAATGATCCCCTGGCTTCCGAACGCGTGAATCTAATCCGTGTCGGTGCTCCTCCAATATCTGGGGAAAAATTCCTCCTTTCCTCGGACGGCTTTGATAACAGAATTTAGCCGTCTGACCTGACAGCCAGCCTAAGTGACTGCAATTGATCCGGTTAGTGTCGTGTTGTGTTGCATGGCACGAATCGTGCGTACCTCTTAGAAAACTGATTCATACCAAGAGGGAGGAATGAAATGAGAAGTCTTGTCAGAATTTGCTTGATCATACTTATGCTGTTTGCGGGTCAGACTCTTTTCGCCCAGCAACAGGGTGGTCAGCAGCCACAGACTCCGCAGGGTCAACAGCAGCAACAGGGCCAAGCCGGACAGCAGAGTCAACAGGGCCAACTGGGGCAACAGGAGCAGGCTGGTCAGAATTTGCCGGCGACAGCCAGCCCGCTGGCTGCGCTTGCTTTGGCCGGCATTGCCTCAGCGGGAGGCGCATTAGTAGTCCGAAAGTTCCGGCGGTAAGCTGCAGACTGGAATGTACCGGACCCCGAAGTCTGGTCCGGTACATTCCGCTCGGCTAAAGCTTGTCGGTCGGCAGAAAGGGTAAGCGGTTGGAAAGTCTGCGCTGGGTCGAGCGATTGCTCTGGACGCTGGGTTGTGTTTTCCTCGCTATTCCCTCCATCATGTGGCTTGAGAGTAAAGCGTATCAATACTATTTTGACCGGGCCTTTGAGAGCCAAATTGCGACAATATCGGCGTCCCTGGAAACGCCTTTGAGTGAAAACACCACCGCGGGCGCTGCCAGAAGAACAGCGTTGCCCCAAGGACTGATCGGAAAAATTGAAATAGAAGACCTGGATCTTTCCGCGATGGTCCAGTCTGGCGTCGATGAAGTATCGCTTCGCAGAGGAGTAGGGCATCTACCAAGCAGTCCCTTCCCTGGTGAGCCTGGAAATGTGGTGCTGGCTGGCCATCGTGATACCTTTTTTCGTCCTCTTGAATGGGTTGAAGAAGGAGATCTCATCAGTCTAGAAACATTGGATGGTCGCTTTTTGTATCGAGTCCAATGGACCGCTGTGGTGAGCCCCGACGCCATTAGCGTGCTTGACCCCACGTCTGAGAAGAGTCTTACGCTGGTAACCTGTTACCCATTTACATATATTGGCGCGGCCCCAGAACGTTTCATTGTCCGCGCTCGAGAGATCTCTCAGGAACAACACCATTGAGGATAGTCCTGCCCTGGTGGCGGTATCCGTTTTTCTTCGGAAACTCAGTCGAGACTTTGACCCGAATACATACAGATAGAAAGAGGCTAAAGCTGGGCTTCCAAAATGACTAGCACCCAGCGGAGATTAGTGCCAGGTCAACAGAAGTCAGTGGAGGATAAAGAATGTCACCCGACAAGCAATTATCAATACGCGGAATTTTTGGCAGCGAGGTTTTGACTCCGAGTGGAGAGGCCGTAGGAGAGATTGAGGATGTTGTCATCGACACCGATAGCAGCCGCATCCTGGTTGCCTTGCTGTCCGTCTATGGGGCCGAGGAGCGGCTATTTGTGCTTCCCTGGAGTCTCTTTTCTTACCGCGGGGAAGGGCGGTTGGCGGTGGATGCCTCTCGAGAGACGATCGTCGCGGGTCCCTTTGTTACCCGGTCAGAGTACTTATCATCCGAGAAGCGCGACTGGGTTAACCAGGTCCACTCCTACTACGTACGATCCCCTTACCGAGAAGAGATCCGCACAGCCAGGGCGCCAGACGGGCGGGGCTACAAGCGGAGTCGGATGGGAGCAGGCTGGGTGTTTGCTCTAGTGGCTCTGCTCATCATTGGGGGGCTTATAGCGTACCTCGTTACGTTTGGCGATTGGTCTTCTCCAGGATCTTCGCTGCAGCAGGCCGCTGTCAAAGTGCGGGAAAGTTCAGACAACGCCTCAACTACGGCTCGAGTCAAAGCTGCTTTTGCTCTTTCCAAACGCATCTCTGCGCTCGACATCAACGTGGACACGGACGGAGGGATCGTCACTTTAACCGGGCGGGTCCCCTCCCAGGAACTGAAAGACCTTGCGGAACTGATTTCAGAAGAGACATCGGGAGTAACGGAGGTTCGTAATCGGCTGATTGTCGATGAGCAGGGAAGCAGCTCCCGGATGGAGGTTACACAGTAACCTGCCGGATTCTCAGTTTCCTCAATCAATCCCGTGACTCTAAAGAGCTTCACTGCGACAGTCGTAGTCAACCCGCGGGCGTACAATCGAAAAGGTCAGGGGATGCCCGGCCCGTGCTGCTTTTAAGAAAACCCGATCTGGAAACAAGTGTGGGACAGGAATCGTCCGAAGGTGTACACTCTCGAGAATATTGCTTGCTTGTGAAAAGTTGGCCGCCGAGCCAGCACCCGAGGAGGTTCTCACACAATGAGCGGATACCATCGCGTTCTCTTTGTGTTTATTGGCTTCATGGCAGCAACACTTGCTGCGGTCCAGGTGGAATATACCGATCATTCCCGGCTTCTCGTCTTCAAAGACGCCAGCGGAAGAGAACATCCCGTAAGGGATATAAAAGACTGGCGAATTCGCCGGCAACATATAATCCTGGGAACTGAACAGGCGATGGGCCCGCTCCCGGATCGAACCGGCTTGCCTCCTCTTGAGGCCTCAATTCTAGAAGAGCTTGATGGACCCGATTACACACGAAAGCTCATTCGCTTCACTGTGGAACCGGGAGATCAGTTACCGGCTCATCTCTATATCCCAAAG
>DATGOF010000178.1:0-2363 GCA_035306285.1 Acidobacteriota bacterium
CCAAAGTTCAATGAACAGGACCTCAAGGAGCTCCCGGAGAACGTGCGGGAGGAGATGGAATTCATCTTCGTTGAGCACATCAATGAAGTGTTAGAGGCCTGTGGCCTGACCAAACAAGAACGAGCCGCCGCAAGCTAAACAAGACAGGCAGCTCGCCTCGAGAGTCGGAGACTCAATGCTCCTACTTCATTCGAGAAGTGAGGATCCAGACTGAAACCAGCCCCTGCGATCCACTTTTTGAAGAGCGTTGAGCTTTGATTCGGAGCCGCTTCTAATACTGTTTCTTGCGCTGCAGTTGTGCAGCCCGTGTTGCAAAATGGGGATCTAGTTTCTTCAATACACACAACTGCCGACGAAGGGAATATAGATCAAGATCAAGTGCTCGACACACCCACGACACACTTCCTGGTGCAGTGTCTTCGGAAAAGAACCACTGGATCGCATCCCGACGCCATTTTCGAGCTTCCAAATTCCCGGGGTTGTAAGGTGCCAGGTCGCGAAGCGCCTGCTGCAAGATGCCCGAGGCCAGTCTCTGGGCGGAAGCTGAGTAGTTATTCGATTTCGGATAAAGACCCTCACTCGCCAGTGCTATTGTTTCCATGTCATCACCTCAGGGTCGTAATCATTAATGTCATTAAAGAGCTCGCTGTGCCGGAAACAAGCATTCTTTATTCCAGCTCTCCGAAGAATTCCCTAAATCATTATTCCAACGTGGTTTAAGGTCGGTGTACCTGGGATAATGCAAATGGAAGGAGCCCTGGAGGCGCGTACTTTGCCCCAGAAAATTGGGTTTAATCTCTCATTTCCGCATTTCTCACGGCGACAGAGAATGATTACAATCGAAACAATGAAGCAGTGTTCTTAAGGACTCGCGACAATGATTCATAGCATGAGGAGGAAAAGTGGCCAGAATCAAAAATAGTACTGCCCGCACCGCCCTCGTGGCCGTTACCGCCGGGCTGATCGGCGCTTCCGTAGCGCTTCTGCTGGCTCCCCAATCAGGACGCAAGACTCGCAAAAAGCTGCGCCGGGCCGGATACGATATCGCCCGACGCGGTGAGCTTTTCTGCGAAGACCTCAACCACAGCATCCGGGAGCTCGTTGAGGAGCTAGAAGAAGCCAGCGTTCGTGGAATCGATCGCGGCAGGGAGGCAGGGACTCGAATATACTCCGAGATCATAGATTCCCTGGAGGCTGGGAAGGAAACGATTTCCCGGCAAATTGATCGGCTGCGGCAGAGGGCTGGATATTAATTGGAGAGTTTGAGAGTTTTCGCCCTGAATTGCAGTCGAGAATTCAGCGAAGCCGTCGCAGCCCACCTGTCTCAACCTCTTGCGCGGCACGAAGAAAGAGAATTCGAAGACGGAGAGCATAAGAGTCGTCCGCTCGAAACAGTCCGGGGCAGTGACGTCTACGTTATTTCGTCGCTCAACGGAACTCCCGGCGAGACGGTCAATGACCGGCTGTGCCGGCTTCTCTTTTTTTTATCAACACTCAAGGATATGGGCGCTGCCAGGCTTACGGCAATCTGCCCCTATCTGGGGTACTCTCGCAAGGACCGCCGCACTAAACTGAGAGATCCGGTAACGACTCGTTACGTTGCTCAGCTCTTCGAGGCGTCTGGCGTAGATGCGGTTGCTACGATGGATGTCCACAATCTGGCGGCCTTTCAAAATGCATTCAGAAAACCCACCGTACACCTTGAAGCCGCTCCCCTCTTTGTTGCCCACCTCCGCCGTCGCCTGCGAAGTCTGGAGCCGGCCGTCATGTCTCCTGATCCGGGAGGAGTAAAGCGGGCAGAGAGCTTTCGCGAATTGCTCGCCAACACACTCAATCAGGACATTCCGCTGGTATTCATGGAAAAGAAACGCAGCGAAGACCAGGTCTCCGGTAAAACAGTCGTGGGAGACGTAGAAGGAAAGACGGTCCTAGTCATCGATGACATGATCAGTACCGGTACCACCCTTTCGCGAAGCATAGCGGCCTGTCACAAGCTAGGATGCAACTCGGCAATAGCACTGGCAACCCATGGTTTGTTTACGGACGGTGCTGAAGCTCTGGTTCAGTCACCAGTCCTGGACAGGATCGTGATCTGCAATACGATCCATCCAATTCGGCGTCCCTCAGATCCCAGTCGTCTTGACGTACTCGACATTAGCCCTCTGATTGCCGAAACGATATCGAAGATGCACCGCGGACTTCCCCTACCGCGGGAAGTTCCCTCCTCGGCTCCCCTTTGGGAATCTGAGAGTTTTTGACTGACCTCCAAATTTCTTTTTGCCGCTTTCAACATAATGGGGGTTTTTTTCTTTTCCTCTCTGAAAGTTGCGGCTATAAGAGAAAAAAACCCCTAAACGCCCTTT
>DATGOF010000179.1:0-3333 GCA_035306285.1 Acidobacteriota bacterium
CCCGTGCGGGTTCGACTCCCGCCTTCGGCACCATTTCCTTTTCGTCTATGGATCCAGATTTATTTGGCGGAGTGTCTACGCCGGACGATGGTCGAGAGCTACGAGTAGAGATTGAAACCTGGGCGCCGGGGGGGAGCACTCGCAGGAACAGCATCCTGTACTTAAACAACATGAGGATTATTTTGAACGTGGCTTCCCGGCGCCACTGCTCCTATCGGCACGTCCGGCCCTGATCATTAGGGCAAAATCAGGAGGACCGATTCAACTGCTCTGCATTAGTCTCCGCAAAAGCTCTGCACCAGAACGGACATCGCGAAAACGCTCTTGCTGATTCCCGACTTCACGCTCGATGGCCAGCGGACCGTGGTAGCCGATCTCGTCCAGCGCATCCAGGTAAGCTTGCATTCCCACCTGACCTTCCCCGAGCGGTACCTCAGCGCCCCACTCTCCAGCCCGAGTGGGTGTCTTTCCATCTTTCACGTGGACGTGAACGATGTCTGGTCCGAGAATTTTCACAGCCTCGATCGGGTCTCCTTTGTCGTAAAGAATCATATTGGCAGGATCGAAGTTCACCTTTGCCGACGGGTGGTTCAGTTCATCCAACGTTGCCCTGAGAAGGGAGGCAGTTTCCTGGCCTGTTTCAAACGCCAGGACAACGTCCTCAGCAGCCGCAATATCAAGCGCCCTGCGGAGACAGTCCAGGAAAGACGGCCGTCCCGAGTCTCCCGGTTCTGGGATAAAGCCGGCATGGCAGCTCATGATATCCAATCCCAGGCGTCGCGTCTTGCGAGCCCCCCACTCCACTAGTTTGAGGCGCTCCTCTCTCAAATCAGGATCTCCAAACCCCCCGGTTTTTTGTATCGTCTGCGGAGTCGTGTAGTCTTCACCAGGGAAAGCCAGCATAGAAGCACTGACCTGAAGAAAGGAGTCGGTGACGCGGCGAATGAATGTTTCGTCGTCCTCTTCCCACGAAGCATGATGCGGATCTCCCAGGGCCAGGTGAACCCAGCTTAACTCGAGTTCTCTCATAAAACCTTCCAGCTCCGGAATACTCGTGACTTGTAGAGACCAGCTACAGACGGCGATCGGCCATTTTTCACTCATCGTTCATCTCCCCTCGAGTTTTTCGAATTATCAGCAACAGACTTAAAAGATGCCAGTCGGCATGTGCACAAAACATGCTTAACTGTGTGCGATTTCCCTCAGTGCTGTCAACAAGAGGGAATCTTCTTCGGGGAACACGGTGCGGAGGTCGACAATGACCTTGTCGTGTTCGATTCGAGCCAGGACGGGAGGTGAGGAGAGCCTCAAAGCAGCTTCCAGCGATGCTGCCGAATGTCGTGGCGCCTGGATTTGCAGCAGCCAAGTCGGAATCTCCTCCCCGGGTGCCGAACCTCCTCCCGTTACCGAGCTTCCGGGTGCCAGGTCGGCGACATAACCCGCTTCAAGTAGTTGCGCCTTCAAGTTCTGGGCTCGCTCCTGGATGGTCTGTTCGTCAGCACTCAGCATCATCCAGATAGGAAGACTGCGTTGAAAACTGTTCTTTTCATATTCGGCGAGAGTCAGGTCGAGAGCCGCTGATGTCATCTTATCCACTCGACACGCTCTCATCAGGGGATTTTTACGGATCGCTTCAACCATTGATTTTCGTCCAACGATGATGCCGGCCTGGGGGCCTCCAAGCAGCTTGTCTCCGCTGAAACAAACGAGATCGGAACCGGAAGCCAGCGATCCCTGAGCCGTCGGTTCATCTTTCAACCAGGGCAGATCAGATGGAAAGAGCAGACCGCTGCCCAGGTCATGTACCAGGGGAATTCCTGTTTCCCGGGAGACCTCTACCAGTTCTCCGAGTCGGGGACGGTGGGTAAAGCCGATGATCCGATAGTTGCTTGGATGAACTCGGAGGATCAGTGCCGTTTGATCAGAAATTGCGTCCCGGTAGTCGGAGACCTTCGTCTTATTGGTCGTTCCCACCTCTTGCAGAATTGCACCGCTTTTGCGCATTATTTCGGGTAGCCTGAATGACCCGCCAATTTCGATTAGTTCACCACGCGAAACAATCACCTGCTTGCCATGGGCCTGGGTGTTCAAAATAAGTAGCAGGGCAGCCGCGGCATTATTACAGACAGTCGCCGCCTGGCAGTCCAGGAGCCTCTTCAACCGCGATTCCAGGTGGTGATCACGGTGCCCACGTTCTCCTTTCGCGAGATTGAACTCCAGGTTTGAATAATGAGATGCAATGTCAGCGGCCCGTCGGCCAATCTCGGCCGCAATCGGGGCCCTTCCTGCATTTGTAAAGATGATCACACCCGTTGCATTGATAACTTTTCTCAAAGACGGTTCAAGACGTTCACGAAGGTGGCTCTCAAGTACCGTGTCGATCGAAGTGACCGCCTTTCGGAGCGAGTCATGGGCAACCAGTCCTGCTTGAATCTCCCGTCGCAATCCATCGAGCAGATCGGTAAGCACTCTACGTACGAGCGGTCGCGAGTATTCCTGACACATCCTCTCGATTTCGGGTCTCGCTAAGATCTCGTGGACAGGTGGTAGACTGCGCAGAAGGTGAGTGCTATCAGTAGCTGACATCCTCCTATCATAACAGCCGGTAGACTACACCTCTACGTACCGATAAGCGCGTACCACCAGAATTTCACGGGACCGGATAGATAGGTTACAATCAGGCTTTCCCGCGGTCGAAGATCCTTACCAGGGCTGGAATCCTTCGGTAGGTTCGAGTTTCCGAAACGACAGAACAGGTAACTTCAAAAGGTAGTGCAATGAAGATTGAAACGGCGTTGATCAGTGTTTCAGATAAGACCGGCCTGGTTGAACTGGCAGGGAGGCTGGCGGAAATGGGGATCAAAATCCTCTCTACCGGTGGGACAGGAAAAGCCCTTGAGGAAGCCGGAATTTCATATACGCCGGTTTCTGAACATACCGGCTTTCCCGAAATTCTAGAAGGTCGAGTCAAGACTTTGCATCCCCGTATTCACGGAGGAATACTGGCCAGGCACGATCAGGAGAGTCACCAAAAGATTTTACATGAACATGGTATTCCACCTATCGGACTGGTCATCGTCAATTTGTATCCTTTTAATCGAACCGTCTCGAAACCGGATGTGACGTTTGACGAAGCGATCGAGAATATCGACATCGGCGGTCCCACCTTAGTGCGGGCTGCAGCCAAGAACCATGCAACAGTCACGGTCGTTGTCGATCCCGCCGATTACTCCCGGGTGGTGGCCGAGATGATGGCAGGCCGGGGTGAGACCAGTAAGTCACTGCGGTTCGAACTTGCCAAGAAGGCCTTTCAGCATACCGCGGCGTATGATC
>DATGOF010000180.1:0-10561 GCA_035306285.1 Acidobacteriota bacterium
TTGGCGGAAGCATTGTCTGCCAGTAGTTGGACCGAATCTCCAAATGACCGTAGGTGGTTAGACAAGCGCATAGCGTTGCCAATCCATTCGCGTATAACCGGCAGGGTCTCTCGAGCTTCTTCCAGGGTAAAAAACCGCTTCTCCATCGACTATGAGTATATCGGTAAGGTAGGACTTAGAGAAACCCGAGGAGATCAGACCTGAGACACTTGGACTTTCTTAAGCAGATGCAGAAGAAAATCAAAATCAAAAGGGCGAAGGCAGTAGTCAAGGTCGGCGGCAACGAAGGTCGAGAGTCCTTGTTCAGTACACAGTCCGATCGCGAGGACGTCCGGATTTAGACGCTTAAGACGGTTAATCCAGTCCAGGTGCTGAAGTCCATCCACCAACACGACCCGGCCGTGTCTTACGAGGCGTCGAATTGCTTCAGGTTCGGAGGCTGCGCGCCGGAACGGGATTTTCTTCAGTGTAAGAACACCGATCAACAGCTCTTCGACTATGGAATCTTCCGAAATGAAAATGATACGTTTGTCCCCACTAGCCATCCCGATACGCCATGATTTCATAGCAGGGAATGCTTTTCAAAGAAAGCAACCGAAAGAATATGAAGAAATCTGCTGCACTAACGGATGGCTCGCCGGTCGAGTATACTTAAAACCACATGAAATGCGTGATTTGCAATCAAAGAAAGGGAAAGCGTCATTGCCCTGCTAAAAACGGATTGATCTGCGCCCGCTGTTGTGGAGAAAAGCGACTGGTCGAAATACGCTGTCCGGCGGATTGTCCCTACCTGGCGGACGGCGTGAATTACCAGTCAGTCAAGACTTATATCGGGATTTTGGACTGGATCGAAGTACCCGCCCAAAAAAGGCAGTTTTACGAGACGACGATGCGGTACCACGAAATTCTGGTAGTGCTCGAGCTTGAGATTGTCAATTACTCGCAGGGGCTACGTACGCTAACGGACCATATTATTCTGGAAGCAGTGGAAACTCTCCTGCGAACGTATCAAACTGAAGAAAAAGGCATTCTTTACGAGCATGTTTCCGCCAACCCGCTGGCACAAGCTCTCGTCCACGATTTGCAAGAGGCCATTCAGCGGCAGGAGGATGACGGAACAGGATGGAGTCGCAGCGGAATCATTGCGGCTCTTGAAGCCATCAAGACCCAAATTCACTATCACCGAGCGAAGTCAGGTGGTGAGCGTCCTTACCTGGAATTCTTGCTGCGGAATCGTCCGGGAGATCGAGTTCGCTCCCAGGATGAAAGCGGTATTATCATCAGCAGCTAATTACTCGGGATCATAGACCTGATTCACTGCAGAGGCCAAGCGAAAGTCCTTCGAGGTCAGTCCCCCGGTCGAGTGGGTCCAGGTCTGCAAATTCACTTTTCCCCAGGTCAGGAATATGTCCGGGTGGTGACACTGTTCTTCGGCGATCTCAGCAACCCGGTTGACGAATGCGAGCGCGGTTAGGAAATCAGGGAACAGAAAAGTTCTTTCAATCCTTTCTTCGCCTCCCACCTTTTCCCAGCCTTGGAGCCTTTGCAGCCGCTCCTGAACTTCTTCACTTGGAAGATTCTTAACTTCTTCTGTCATAAACACTTTGCTCCTAGGAAGCCATTTTAACATCCGATTCATTCTGCCGTGACGGGGGCGGTGGCCTCGCCTGCACGTGGATCCAAGGCACTTGACGCGAACTCCATTTTGAAGGAAACTAAAAAAACCAGTATAGTTTTATGAGTATCACCGACACCGTCTCCAGGATTCTTGAGGTTTCACGCGAGCAATTTTTCGCTCATGGTTTCGCCAGCGTGACCATGGACGATATCGCCCGTGAACTGGGGATGAGCAAACGGACGCTTTATCACCATTTCTCCAGCAAGGAGGAACTGCTCCTGAAGGCGGTGGAGCAGAAGTTATACCAAGTAGGCTCCGGGCTTGATGAAATTATCGGCAGACAAGACCTGTCTTTTATTGAGAAGATGCCGGCCGTTCTGGAATTCTTATCTTTAAACCTGCCGCGGCCGTCAAAAGCCTTCGTCCGTGACGTGAATCGTTTTGTTCCGCATATTTGGACAACTGTCGACAGCCGTCGAGTTGAAATCATTCGACGCTGCTTCAGTCGGCTGCTCAGCGAAGGGATTCAGGAAGGATCCGTAAGAAACGATGTGCAGCCTGAACTGCTGATTATGGTTCTCTTGACGCTAGTTCAACACCTGGTCACGCCTGAAACCCTTTCACGCCTTCCTGTCACTCTAAATCAACTCTTTGAACAAGTTATCGATCTCTTTTTTCGCGGAGTACTGTCGGAAGAAGGGCGTCAGAATTTGAAGATCTCAAACGGGAGGCTACTGTGAGGATTCGCTGGTTATCGCCTGTATTGCGTTCTCTCGTCCTCTTGTCAGTTACGGTCCCGACCATCTTTGCACAGACAGCCCCTCTCGAGCTGACTCTGCAGAAGGCGGTAGAGCTGGCACTTTCCGAGGATGGTAATACCCGAGTCAGGATCAGCGAAGTCGCCGTTGATGAAGCCAGAGCAAATTCCAGGCTCGCCAGGGCCCCCCTTTTGCCCCACGTGGAAGCAGGTGTACTCCAGCAACGACAAACCAGAAATCTGGAAGCTATTGGTTTGCGTGCTTTTGAGAGTTTCCGTCCGCCTACATTGGTCGGTCCTTTCGGTACTTTCGACGCTCGGGGTTCAGTAAGTCAAGCCTTGCTAGACTTGTCCGGTTTATGGAATCTTAAGGCCAGCAAGGTGGCGGTCGAAGCCGCACAGCGAAATCATGACCGGACGCGGGACGAAACTGCCACTGACGTCGCGCGGGCCTTTCTCTACGGTTTGCTGGCACGTGAACGTCTGGCAGTGGCAAAAGCCAATACAGAACTGGCCCGTAGCTTGAAGCGCCTGGCCGAGGATCAGTTGCAAGCCGGCACTGGAACCCGGATTGAAGTGACGCGAGCTGACGTCCAGCTTTCGCATGAACTGCAACAGGAACTCGAAGCCGAGAACGCGCTTCGAGACAGTATCCTTGTCCTTCTTCGTCTGATTGGCCTGGACCTGAATCGTCCAGTGCGACTTTCCGGCACACTTAAAACGGCAGAGGAAAGTCCTCCTTCTCTGGAAGAGTTACTGGCTCTCGCCTTCTCTTCGCGGTCGGACTTGCAGTCTCGTCTCAAAGAAGTCGAAGAAGCCGAACTGCGACACCAATCGGCGCGATTGAAGCGTCTCCCCAGGGTGGCGGCGTTTGCTGATTACGGGACCATCGGTACGGAACCCGGAGAAGCCATTCCTACCTGGACTGCCGGGTTATCCCTCCGCTTTCCGATCTTTGATGGAGGCACAATCGAAGCCGACACCGCCCTTCAGGCGGCGCGCTTGAAGCAGCAGCGCCTCCAGTTGGACGACCTTCGAGATCAGATCGAGCTGGAAGTCCGACAGGCTCTGGAGGACGTCGAGGTCGCGCATGCGCAGCTGGAAGTCTCCCGGAAGGGCCAGGCACTGGCAGAAGATGAACTGGAAAGGGCCCGACGTCGATACCAGGCCGGAGTTACGACGAGTCTTGAGGTCGCGGAGGCACAGACGAGGTTGGAAAGGGCTCGGGACAACCGAGTACAAGCGCTCTTTAAGTACAATCTGGCGCGTCTCGAGCTTGCCAATTCGACGGGCACTATCGAGAGCTTCGTCTTGTTGCCTTGAAAAGGGAGAAAATCATGCGCCCAGGAAAACCCGTCTTCATAGGAATCCTAGTGGTACTGGTGGGCCTCGTTGTCTGGTGGGCCTTGCAACCCGAAGAGCGGGGGAACTCCATTATCGTGTCGGGGAACATAGAGCTTACCGAAGTCCTTCTGAGTTTTCCCCTATCCGGGGAGATTGTTGAACTGACGGTCAGCGAAGGGGATCACATCGAAGCAGGAGCGGTGATTGCTCGCCTGAACAACGAAGCCTTACTAAGGCAGCGAGAGGAAGCACTCGCTGTCCTCACTTCAGCCCGGTCGCGCCTGCAAGAACAGGATCGGCACATCGAGTTTCTGAGAGAAAAGCTGCAAGGGGAACTTCAGAATCAGCAGGCCGCACTCGAACAGGCCCAGGCTCAGCTGCGCCAGCTGGAGTCTGGTTCTCGTCCTCAAGAAATCGAGCAGGCGGAAGCGGCTTTGGAAAGGGCTAGGGCAGTTTTTGAGAGGGCGGGAGGAGATTGGGAGCGAGCGCAACAGCTCTTCTCTCAAGAAGATTTATCGAAAGCAGACTATGATGCTGCTCGGGCCTCCTTCGAAACAGCCAGGGCGGCATTGATTGAAGCTCGCCAGAGACTTGACCTGGTGCGTGAGGGGCCACGTCAGGAGGAGATAGAGCTGGCTCGCGCCAGAGTCGCTCAGGCCCGGTCAGGAATCCGACTGGCGAAATCGGGACGACTGGAGATCGAACGTAATCTGCAGGTCAGGGCCACGCTTGCAGCGGAAATTGAGCGGGCTCAGGCCAATCTGGAACTCGTCGAGACGAGGGTTCAGGACTGTGTCTTGACGGCTCCTATCAGTGGAGTTGTTCTTTCCAAGTTGAGAGAAGCCGGGGAAGTCGTGACTGCAGGTTCTTCTGTGATCAGTCTGGGTGACCTCGAAAATCCCTGGCTCCGAGGCTACATCAACGAGACTGACCTGGGTCGGATCAAACTGAACGCACCGGCTCGGGTAACGACCGATTCTTACCCCGACAGAGTGTATTCCGGACATGTCTCTTTTATCTCCTCAGAAGCCGAGTTTACGCCTCGCCAGATCCAGACGCAGGAGCAGCGGGTCAGGCTCGTTTATCGGATCAAGATTGTTTTGAAGAACCCCAATCAGGAGCTGAAACTAAACATGCCTGCAGATGCAGAAATTCTCCTCGACGAGGAGGTTACTTCGTGATTCAGCTGCGTACTCGGAAGGACCTGAAGCAAGAAAAGATATCTTCACCTGGTGGTGACTTCAAATCGAGCCTGGACTTTGTTTCGCTCAATGATCTGACTCGGACTTTCGGAGACATTACGGCCGTGGACGCCCTGACTCTGAAGATTCCGCAAGGCGTCATTTTTGGTTTGGTCGGTCCCGACGGGGCAGGAAAAACGACTACCTTGAGAATGCTGGCCGGTCTTTTAAGTCCAACGGCAGGAACCGCTTCAGTTGCCGGCTGTGACGTGGCGCGTGAGACGCAGAGAGTGAAAGACCGAATCGGTTACATGGCCCAGAAGTTCGGACTTTACTCTGATCTTACCGTGGATGAGAACATTCGTTTCTATGCTGATTTGTATGGCCTCGATCCGGGGAAGCGACAGGAATGGTCGGATTACCTGCTGGCGGTGACGAAAATGGAGGCTTTTCGGAACCGACGCGCGGGTCACTTATCCGGAGGAATGAAGCAGAAACTGGCTCTGACTTGCACCTTACTCCACAATCCCCCGCTCCTGCTGCTTGACGAACCTACAAACGGAGTAGATCCCGTCTCCCGGCGAGATTTCTGGTCAATTCTTTACCGCCTCGTCAAAGAAGGGTTGACGGTTATCGTCAGCACAGCGTACTTGGACGAAGCAGAACGCTGTAATTCAGTTGCTCTCCTTTATCGGGGCCGTCTCATTCAGACAGGTGCACCCGCTCAATTACCTGCTTCTTTGCCAGAGAAATTTCTTCGCATCGAATGCCGCGACAACCGAAAAGCCCGGTCATATTTAATTGGTCATAAGGGAGTTCTCAGCGTCGAATCCTCGGGCAGGGCGCTTCATGTTTTCTTTGATCCCCACCAAACTTCCATAGCAGAGCTCAAAAAGAAGCTGGAGGATGAATCTGTCGGTCCCTGTGATATCGAATCGATAGATCCACCCCTCGAAGATCTTTTCATTGCGCTGGTGAGAAAAGAGGAGCGGAAGGTCGGTGACTGAAGAATTTGCTGTCGAGGCAGACAAGCTGACAAAGGTGTTTTCGGGCTTCGTTGCGGTAGATGGAGTCACTTTTCGGGTCCGCCGCGGAGAGGTCTTCGGCTTCCTGGGAAGTAACGGTGCCGGCAAGTCCACCACTATTAGGATGCTTTGTGGAATTCTGCAGCCCACCGAAGGGTCTGGAAGGGTGTTAGGGTACGACATAGCCACTCAGCCTGAAGAAATCAAGAAGAGGATTGGCTATATGTCACAGAAGTTCTCTCTCTACCGTGAGTTAACGGTTGAGGAAAACCTCGAATTCTTCGCTGGAGTGTACGGCGTTCCTGTGCACCGGGTAAGAGGCCGAAAGGAGGAGATTCTTCAGCAAATGGATTTGGTCGAACAAAGGCATTTGGTGACTGACCAGTTCCCCGGGGGATGGAAGCAACGACTGGCGCTTGGCTGCGCAACCCTTCATCGACCGCCAATCCTGTTCCTCGATGAGCCGACTTCCGGGGTAGATCCGATCGCTCGAAGGCAGTTCTGGGATTTGATCTACCAGTTATCTGAAGAGGGCACCACAGTTTTCGTTACCACGCATTATATGGACGAGGCGGAATATTGTGACCGACTGGCACTGATGCATGCGGGACGAATCATTGCCATGGACACTCCGGACTCACTTCGAGATTACGTTACTTCCGACACGTTCTTGAGGCTGTCGAGCTCAAATAGTCTGGAAGCCCTTCGCCTGCTTGAGGGTAGACCCGAGTTTCTCGATGTTTCTGTTTTTGGTGGGGATCTTCATTTGCGCGTTCGGGATCAGGCTCGTGCGAGAGAAGTAGTACAGACGGTCCTGACAGCTGAACAGATCGATATCCTGGGTTTGGAAGTGATTCAGCCGGAAATGGAAGACGTATTTGTGTCTCTAATTGAACAGGAATCGGAAAAGTGAAGCTGTCACGGACAATCGCCATTTCCCGAAAGGAAATACTACATATTCTGCGCGACCCGCGAAGCCTGACGATGGCTCTCGCCCTTCCGGCAGTGATGCTACTCTTGTTCGGTTACGCTCTCACCCTGGATGTGGACCGAATTCCTGTTCTGATCCAAGACAATTCCAATTCACCAGATAGTCGGCTGTTGATATCGTATTTCGAGGGATCTCAGTACTTTCAGGTCGTGGGTGGCTTTGACGACTCCAGGGTGATGGAAAACTGGATTGATCGAGGGGACTCGATGGGCGCCCTGGTGGTTCCGGCAAACTTCTCGAAGGAACTACGGTCCGGCCGGCGGGCACAGGTCCAGTTTCTGCTCGATGGTAGTGATTCGAATACAGCGTCAATAGCGCTCGGCTACGCTCAGTCCATTTTTCGGATGTTTGAGAAAGACCTCCTTTCAAGCGGGGCCGGGAGTGACCCGGTGCAACCTGAGTTGAGAGTCTGGTACAACCCGGAGCTGGAATCGCGAAATTACATCGTGCCCGGCCTTCTTGCTGTCATTCTAATGATCATTGCGGCTCTCCTGACTTCCCTGACGCTCGCCCGTGAGTGGGAAATGGGTACGATGGAGCAGCTCCTATCGACTCCAGTACGGCCTGCTGAACTGGTGCTGGGAAAGATGTCCGCTTATTTCGGTCTTGGTATAGTCGATACGCTGGTGGCGGTGGTCGTCGGAGTGCTCGTTTTTTCAATCCCTTTGAGGGGAAGCTTGCTATTGCTGGCCTTGAGTTCCCTCCTTTTCCTTTTCGGAGCACTATGCTGGGGGATACTGATCTCCGCCGTGGCCAGGACTCAGTTAATGGCCTACCAGATGGGTATGATCACCTCCTTCTTGCCTGCCTTCCTCTTGTCTGGATTTATCTTTGCCATTGAGAGTATGCCTTTTCCGGTTCAGATGGCTACTTATCTGGTTCCCGCCCGCTACTACATCAGTGTCCTTAAGAGCGTCTTTTTAAAAGGAGTGGGTCTGGAGGTGGTGGGGATCGAGTTATTCTTTTTGACCGGCTTTGCCCTCGCGGTCTTCCTTGTCACTATTCATAGAGTGAAGGCAAAAATCGCCTGAGAAACGGCAAGAGGATTGCGATGAAACGACGCATTCAAAGCATCATTCGCAAGGAGGTCTATCAGACCCTGCGAGCGCCAAGAATGAGGATTTTGCTCATTGGTCCTCCTCTCATTCAGCTGATCATCTTCGGATACGCGGTCAACCTGGATATCGAAAGCAATCCGATCGCTTGGGTAGACCAGGATCAAACCTCTGTGAGCCGTCAGCTCGAGGCCGCCTTTGACGGATCCCGCTATTTTCGAATCACTGCTTATCCCGAGAATGATCAGCAGATCCAAGCTCTGCTAGACCGCGGAGCAGTTCGTGCCGTTGTGAGGCTGCTTCCTGGATTCTCAAGACAGGTTCACCGGCAGCAGCCGGCTCGTGTCCAGGTTCTGGTGGATGGAACCAACTCCAATACGGCATCGATCATTAGTGGTTATGTCCGCCAGCTCATTGCTGAGTTTGTGTCTCGGGAAGGTACCGAACGTAGCGATTCTATTCGTTCAGCAGGCGTCGACCTCGAGTCGCGGGTCTGGTTCAATGCGAATCTAGAGAGCCGTGATTACTACATCCCCGGCGTAGTGGTCAACATCATCGGTCTGGTGACGGTTATGTTGACCGCCATGGCAGTGGTTCGCGAGAAGGAGATCGGAACCATGGAGCAGTTGATGGTCACTCCTATCCGCCCGATAGAGCTGATGCTGGGGAAGACCCTTCCTTTCGCAGTCGTTGGTTTGCTGGAAGTGGTCCTGGTGACCGGCCTGGCCTTGTTAGTCTTCGGAATTCCCTTCCGTGGCTCGGCATGGCTGCTGCTGGTGGCCTCTGGTCTCTTCCTTCTGACCACGCTGGGCGCAGGTCTCCTCATCTCAACACTGTCCGGGACTCAGCAACAGGCTATGATGGGATCCTTTTTCTTTTTCATGCCGACATTCATGTTGTCCGGCTTTGCATTTCCCATCCGCAACATGCCACTGGCAATCCAGTACCTAACCTATCTCAATCCCATGCGCTACTACCTGGAGATCACGCGTGGCGTTTTCCTGAAGGGAATTGGTTTCCAAATCCTTTGGCCACAACTGCTGGCACTCTTGGTGTTTGGAGTCGCCATGATCTGGCTGAGTTCACTGCGTTTTCACAAGCGATTGGACTGATTCTTCGGCCAACGTCTGTGAAACCTGGAATGATTGTCTGCGACAAGCGCTCTTATGGGAACACCAGAATCACTCGCTGACCTCGGTGTGGGGAAAGGTTCGTCAGCGGAGAGTCGTCCTGTCATCCGAATTCATCGCATCCGGGCCGCTCGTGCCATGCCCTCCGGAAGTTACAGAACAACAAAAGAGGGACCCGGTGGTTACCAGGTCCCTCTTGGGGTTATCGATCGGCCTCCAACAGGAGCGCTAATTAATGGTGATGTCCACGAGATTGTCGTTCTGCTTCTTCTTCTGGAGAACCATTTCTTCATAGTACTCCCGGACCAGGGCCGCCTCCCGGGCTGCCTTCCGTCTCATCAGCTTTTCATCGCGAGCGGTTTGAGGCTTATCAGTTTTCTGCCTCACTCTGGCCACATCTTGCGGATTCAGACTGAGTGAGTGCTCGTAACTGGAGAGCTCGACATTCTTGCCGCCGGCGAAAATCTCGTGGCGGCCATGCTCCTCATACCACTTTGCGACGGTCGCATTCATGTGCATATGTTCGATGATGTTTCTCCAGCCGTGGCCAGTGTTGTACGCACAGAAGGAGATCTCACCTTCCTGGGTTCCGTACGGAATAATGCACATTTCGGTGCGACGGAAGTCATAATTGAACAGATCCTGGAACCACATGCCGGCAATGAACAGGAAGTTCCACGGATCCTTGCGTCGTTCCTTTGCTTCGTCGCCGAAGTTCTTGCCGTAGTCTCTACCTGTAAGACCGAAGCTCTTGTCGAACTTCTTCAGCATATCCCACAGTGTGAAGCGGCTGGGCGCTTTACTGGGACTGTAATTCTTGAGCAAGGCCAGGCCCATCATGAAGTTGCTGAACCATTTATTGCGCCCGGCATCGGTGATTTTCTTGGTATCTTCAATCAGACCAGGGATATTGAGAAACTCGGGTACCGGTCTCGACTCACCTGTTTCCTTATCGATCATGATGGCGGTACCGACACCACAGTTGGGATGGCAGCCGCAACTGACCTGGCCCCATTCTGCGTCAGGACCATGGGCCAAATCGGCGAAGTCAGCAAAGGTTCCCATCAGCGACAGAGGAAACCAGTCTCGCAAAGGTTCGGTAAGCCCGGTCTGCTTCTTTACATCGTAGGCCAGATGAGAAAGCGTGTAGCGCTGTCGCATGCGACGCTCGTCGGTGATCATCTCATCGCGCCCGGTAAAGGAAACCGGCTGGAAGGCAATAAAAGCGATTTTCTTCGGATTATCCAGCGCAAACCGGATAATCGGGCCGACCTGGTCGTTATTGACATCATTGACCAATGTCGTGACCAGAACGATTTCTACGCCAGCAGCGTGGATGTTGTTGATCGCCCGCAGCTTTACGTCAAACAGGTTGCCGATATGCCGATGGCTGTTGGCATCATTCCCGATACCGTCGAACTGCAGATAAGTGAACCGCAGCCCGGCTTCGGCGGCTCTAC
>DATGOF010000181.1:0-2194 GCA_035306285.1 Acidobacteriota bacterium
TACCGCTGAGGGGAATCCGTCAGGAGGAAATCGCCTGCGAGGCCTCTATAACATCATTCTTAAGTCCATCGGCGCGGCCCAGAAGAAGCATCCGGAAATCCGGCTGGACCGTGTGATCGAGTATGGAGAGCCGATGCGCGAAGCCGGATTTTACTTTATGGACAGTCCCGGTAATGATCTGGAGAGTGTTGCGGGTCAGGTTGCTTCGGGTTCGACTCTGATCATCTTTACGACCGGTAATGGCTCGATCACGAACTTTCCTTTCGTGCCCACAGTAAAAGTAGTAACGACTACCACCCGCTATGAATTGCTGCCCCAGGAGATGGATTTTAACGCCGGATTCTACCTGGACGGGATACCGCTTGAAGAGCTGGGAGCCAGGTTGTTTGAAAAGTGTCGGGCGGCGGCCTCGGGAGAGAAGACGGCCGGTGAGGGGGCAGGGCACTACCAGGTATCGATATGGAGAGACTGGCGTCAGTCTGGAGACTGTGATCTAACCCAGCTTCTGTCTCGTCCGGCTCCGAAGGGAGCGGCCGTGCCTTTGAAACTGGTGGTTGGGAATGCCTCGCCCGATGTAGGGGAAGGGATCGAGAGGTGGAAGGAGCAGGTGGCCAACAGTTGCCCTTCAGTCGGTCTAGTTCTGCCGACAAGTCTTTGCTCCGGACAGATCGCCGCCATGGCAGCCCGCCGTTTAAATGAGCTGTCTCGGCCGATTGAAGGCTTTCAGCGTTTCATCAGCCTGACCCATACCGAGGGGTGTGGCGTGTCGAGAGGAGCCAACATGGAGCTTTACACCCGCACCTTGCTGGGATACCTGAGACATCCACTGGTCCGACGAGGGCTGCTTCTTGAGCACGGTTGTGAGACAACCCACAACCAGTACTTCAGGCGCGAGCTCGAGAAAAGAAACCTCGATCCTGGACACTTCGGGTGGGCCAGCGTCCAACTCGATGGCGGAATTGAACCCGTCTTGAAACGAATAGAAGAGTGGTTCTGTCGGGTAGGGACGAGTCCTTCCAGTGACTCTCTCCCGACCACGGATGCCGGCGTGATCCGCGTCGGGATCGTGGTCTCCGATCAAGCTTCACCGCAAGGGAAAAGCCTAGTCGCCGACCTCGCATTGCTCCTGCTGGATTCTGGCGGGCAAGTAATCATTCCTGAGCATTCGCCACTTCTCCAGAAAGCCTTTTTGGGTCAATATTTGCAGGCCGACCAGCCGGGGCCGACGATAGCCTATGGTGAAGCAGCTCAAGGAAGAGGCCTTCATTTGATGGAAAGTCCGACCCACCATCGAGTGGAGACTTTGAGTGGGTTAGGTGCCTGCGGAGCCCGAGTCTTACTGGCGCTGGAAGGGCCTTATCCGGGCCAGGGACATCCTCTTGTCCCGACCGTGCGGGTTGCCTGGTATGACCAGATAAGACCCGAAATGTCTGACGATCTGGATCTGTTGCTGGATAATGGAGAAAGCATGATCGTGCAAATGGTCGAATTACTGAGACAATCCGACGCCGGCGTTTATCAAACCAAGAGTGAGCGCCAGAGCGACGTAGACTTTCAGTGTACACGAGGTCTTCTAGGAGTATCGATGTGACGGGAGAGAAAGGATCTTACAAATTTCCGTTCAAGCCGCCGGAAGGGTGGGGACGCCCGTTTCCTTCAGGCTCGATTGTCCGTCAAACCTTTGCTGGCCCCCAGATCGAGAATGTAGAAGCAGCAGTGATCTCTCGCCTGGAGAACTCGGCTATTGAGGAGAAGATTAAGCCCGGGATGACAGTGGCAGTCGGAGTCGGTTCACGCGGAATCGCGTGCCTTCCTGAGCTGGTGTCCGCCACGGTCCGTTTCTTAAAGGACAAAGGTGCCAGGCCCATCATTATTCCTGCCATGGGAAGTCATGGTGGTGCTACTGAAGAAGGACAAGAGCGTCTGCTGGCTGATTACGGAATCACTGAAACCTCGGTGGGAGCTGCTCTTGACACCTCAATGGAGGTAGATGAAATCGGGCATACACCGGGAGGCGTTCCCGTGCTTTTCAGTCGATCGGCGCTGAAGGCCGATGCTGTCATTCCTGTCTGCAGAATCAAGCCACACACCTCGTTCCGAGGACCTTACGAGAGCGGCGTACTCAAGATGCTGGCGATCGGTTTCGGCAAACACCGGGGGGCAGCCGTTGCTCATGCCGAGGGATTTGCCGCTT
>DATGOF010000182.1:0-3495 GCA_035306285.1 Acidobacteriota bacterium
GGCTTTGAAAGTGACAGACCTGTGGAGTACACTCTGTGGATAAGAAGACAGCTTCCTTCGTGGCTTTAAGTTGTTGTGGCATAAAAACTTTTTACCACCAAGGGCTGTCTTTTTTCTTACCTCTTGAGAAATGCGGGCTAAGTGACTCCTAGCTTTTTCTGCATAGCTTTTGTGATTGACTGTCGAATAGTGAAGAACCCTTCCCAGGGATCCTTCTTCAATGATTCAAGCCTGCGATGAATGTTCTCTACGCTGTGGCCGGCGGGGTTCAGTTCGACCGAAACCTCGTTCCAGCCTACCGGAGTCGCAACCGGAGCGTGCGATCGAGCACGCGCCGAAAAAGCTGCAATCGACGTCGCGCCCCGACTGTTTCGGAGATAATCGACAAAAACCTTCCCTCGCCTTTTTTCCTTACTCATGGATACCAGATATTTTTCCGGCTCTTTGGCAACAATCGACTCAGCGATGGCCCGGGCAAATGACTTAAGCTCTTCCCACCCGATGCGACGCATCAGCGGCACCATGATATGCAGGCCCTTTCCTCCCGTGGTTTTCGCGAAACTCTGTAACCCGAGATCGGAAAGCTGAGCCCGTAGCATGTGAGCCCCCTGAATGACATACTCCCAGGGACTGTCCGGCCCTGGATCGAGGTCGAAAATAAGTCTATCGGGGCTTTCAATTCGATCTTCCCGACTTCCCCACGGGTGAAATTCAAGGGCGCCAAACTGCACCAGAGTGATCAATTCAGTCAGGCTATCGATGACGATGTAGACACCCACACCCTCTTTTTCCTGGATCTCCACACCGCGGATCGAGTCGGGAAGGGATTCGGTGACGTGTTTCTGATAGAAGCATTGATTTTCATGTCCTCGTGGACAGCGCACCACGGTCAGGGGGCGGCCCGCGATGTGAGGGAGAATGAGGTGGGCGACCGATTCATAGTACTCGGCAAGCGAGCGCTTGGTTAGTCCCTGTCCGGGGTAGAGGACGCGATCGGGGTTGGTCAATCGTACGCCTGCGATGGCGTCCTGGTTGGCGGGCGAGGAATGATCTGACCTGGCCATGGCATTTCTCCAGCGAGATGGTGAACAACTTTTTTTGTTGAGCGAAACGTTCTACTAATCGCTCTTTCGTTTTTTTTGTCTTTTCTTGCCGCTGCCTGTCCCCGCCGCAATCTCCTCCATGGAGCGGCTGGTGACGACGCTCGAAGTGAATTCCTCTACGACAGGTACTTCCTCGTTTGATCGAGCCTCTTCGTCCTTCTCCTTGATGAGCAGCCAGTTCTTTCCCTCGTCGTCATCTTTACTGTGAAAACGGACGAGGTCCCAGCGTCCTTTGAGTCTCTCTCCCTGCAAACGAAACTTTAGCTTTCCCTTTTCGTAAGCTTTTCTAGGATCATTCTCCAGAGGCTCCCACTCGCCCCGATCCCAGATCATAACAGTGCCACCGCCATAGTCATCTTCTGCAATGGTCCCCTCAAAGTCAGCATATTCTAGAGGGTGATCCTCGACTTGAACGGCAAGGCGCTTTTCGGAAGGGTCGAGACTGGGTCCTTTAGGGATGGCCCAACTCAGGAGAACGCCGTCCAATTCGAGGCGTAAATCGTAGTGGAGCTGTCGAGCGGCGTGCTTTTGGATCACATACAGCCGGCCGCTCCGACTTCTCTCCAGGTCTCCTCGTGGCTCGGACGTTCGACCGAAATTCCGCTTCCGTTTGTATTCCTCGAGCTTGTCGCCCATGCTGCTAGACTAGGTCGCAGATATTCGATTTACAATCAATCCTCTGCCGTCGTAGCCAGACTAGTCTCCTTTTCGTATAGAGCTGATACGGCCGTTACGCTCAAGATAGGCGATTTTGACCTCTTTCGGGTTGAGGATATTGTTCAGGCGAAGAGATTGGTGCAGATCGCGATCACTCAGACGTTGTCGTCGCATTGCTTCGTTCTGGATGACTCCGTCCTGGATCAAAATCACGTCTCGTTCTCCCTTTGCCAGTTTTCCAAGGAGACGCGAATGGTACGTCAGAAAGGCAATGAGCCAGTGCAAACCAACCAGGACTGCACCAGCGATTATACTTTCCAGAAGCGGAGCCGATCCGTTAATCGATCGCCCCAGGAGGGAACCCAACATGAATCCGACAACGATGTCGAACGCGGTTTGATCGGCGATCAGGCGCCTTTGCCCGAGTCTCACGATGACCAGGCTTGCAGTGTAAACCAGCACCGTTCGCAAACCCATCTGTAAGGCATTCATCTCCTTAGGGTCGAGGTCGAGGCCAAGAATCCAGCTGAGATTGCTCCAGAGTTCGTTCATGTTTCCTCCGTCGAATCATTTGTCAAGCAGCGGGTGCTACACCTCAGAGCCGCCGGGTCGCCTCAAAAAACTCCGATCTCCAAAACGAACTCCGGGTAGAATCCAAGAGCGGAACATCGGATCAGAACGCTTTCAGCCAGGCCGATTAGTATTGACCTCGTATAGAAGAGTGAAGATCAATAAGAGGGCAGCGTCGTGAATTGAGACTGAGCCTTCACCGGCGACGAGGGGATCTTTGCTCTAATCTATCCCATCGAGAGAAGGATGTCACCGTAACACGGCGCTTCAAGACCGTGATTACGGAATGTACCATTGCTGCGCAAAGGAGCCACTAATGTTGGAGAGGGATTCTTCGCTTCTAGCCTTGCTAGGCCGTCGAGATTTTCTAAAGGGTGCCGCCGCAGCGGGTATAACAGTAACCTCCAACTTGCGGCTTGGCCTTGCCTTACAGCCCAGGGCTGAATCTGCTCCACCGATCCCCGAACCTCATTTTCCGGATCGCCTGCACCTTTTTGTCTGGCGTAACTGGGAACTGGTGAATGTTGACCGGATGGCCGAAGTGGTTGGCGCTACGCCGGATCAGATACTCGAAATTGGTGCTTCCCTTGGGCTTCCCCCTAAACCTTATTTGACGAATGAGCAACTTCGCCGGATCTACATCACCACGATCAGGCAGAACTGGCACTTACTGCCTCCGGATCAACTCGTTCGCTTGCTGGGATGGAGGCAGGAACAGCTTGAAAAGACTCTGAAAGAGGATGACATGCTCTTCATCAAGGTTGGATCGCGGCGACCGGATAATCCGGTGCTGCATTATCAAGCTCCTTCGGCGGAGGCGCGAAAAAGATCATCTGCAATCAAACAGGAGATACGAGAGGTCCTCGGCGTAGACCTGCGTCTTAAAGGCGAAGCACCTTTTCATTTCATAGAAGATCTGGTCAGTTCTCAATACAGCGATCAGCGAGATGCAACGGCGGAGCTGGGTCCGGACGAGATTGACTTGAATGGATGGGTGGTCACTTCGTCAGACGGTCTCAGCGGGCTGGCCGCGGGGTTGCGCAGATATCTTCAGGAGAGTTTTGCGTGGACGCCTGCGAATTCAACTTCCGAAAAGGGCCGTCTGATGCTCAGGATCGATCACGAGGCGGGCTTGGTTCCCGACAGCTTTAGAATCGCCGCAGAT